>NZ_JBFACT010000008.1:0-208464 GCF_040640995.1 Amycolatopsis sp. NPDC021455
CGCCTTTGGCCCACTTCTGGGGGTTTGGTTGGTTTGGCCCCCCATTTGGTGTGTTTGGGTGCGCGCCCCCCCCCCCACGCCACATTGGGGCGCTTCGGGACGGCTAGCGTGAGCGGGGTGGAAACGTGGCGCGTGATCGCGACGGCGCTGCTCGCGGCGGCCGGGCTGCCGCTGGTGCTCGTCGTGATGGCCAAGGTGCGCGACCGGACGCAGAGCTCCGGCCAGGTCGCCCTCGGCGGGGTCATCACCTTCACCCTGCTGGTCGTGGTGGGCGTGCTCACCCTCACCGTGCTGCCCGGCGTCGTGAGCTGGGTGCTCGTCGCGGCGGTCGCGGCTGCGGTCAGCGTCATGCTGCTGGCCAGCTGAGCGCTGATTTAGGGTGAAGAAGTGACCATTCCCCATGCCGGCTGGACCGACGAGCTTGCCCGCGCCCGGCTGCACTTCGTCACCGGCAAGGGCGGGACCGGCAAGACGACGCTGGCCGCCGCGCTCGGCCTCGCGCTCGCCCGCGAAGGCCGTCGCGTGCTGCTCATCGAGGTCGAAGGCCGCCAGGGCATCGCCCAGCTCTTCGACACCGAGCCGCTGCCCTACGCCGAGCAGCGCATCGCGTCCGTCCCCGGCGGGGGCGAGCTGCGCGCGCTGCACGTCGACGTCGAAGCCGCGTTGCTCGAGTACTTCGAGATGTTCTACAACCTCGGCTTCGCCGGCCGGACGCTGCGGCGGATGGGCGCGATCGAGTTCGCGACCACCCTGGCCCCGGGCCTGCGGGACGTCCTGCTCACGGGGAAGATCAAGGAGTGCGTCGGCCGGACCGAGTCCGACGGGCGGCACACCTACGACGCCGTCGTCGTCGACTCGCCGCCGACCGGCCGGGTCGTCAAGTTCCTCGACGTCACCAAGGCTTTGACGGACCTCGCGAAGACGGGCCCGATCCGCGGCCAGGCCGAGGGCGTCGTGCGGCTGCTGCACTCCGGCGAGACCGTGATCCACCTGGCCACGCTGCTGGAGGAGATGCCGGTCCGGGAGACCGTCGAGGCCGTGGCCGAGCTGGACGGCGCCGACCTGCGCCCGGGCGCGGTGCTGGTCAACCGGGTCCGGCCGCCGCGGCTGCCCGCCCGGTCGGTGACCGCCGCCGCGGACGGCCGCGTCGACGCCTCCCGCGTCCGCTCCGGGCTCGCGTCGGCCGGCCTGAAGCTGCCGCAGGAGACCCTGGACGCGCTGGTCGACGAGACCGTCGAGCACGCCGTGCGGGTCGCGGCCGAGCAGCGGGCGCGCGAGCAGCTCGCCGAAGCCGACCTGCCCACCCTCGAGCTGCCGGACCTGACCGACGGCGTCGACGTCGCCGCCCTGTACGACCTGGCCGAGGCCCTGACCGACCAGGGGGTGCGGTTGTGACCACCATCGACATCGACGCGCTGCTCGACGACCCGGAAAGCCGCGTGATCGTCTGCTGCGGCTCCGGCGGCGTCGGGAAGACGACCACGGCGGCGGCGCTGGCTCTGCGCGCGGCCGAGCGCGGCCGCCAGACCGTGGTGCTGACGATCGACCCCGCCCGGCGGCTGGCGCAGGCCCTGGGGCTCCGCGAGCTGGGCAACCACCCGAAGCAGGTGCAGGTCGAAGGGTTCGAGCCCAAGGGCGAGCTGTGGGCGATGATGCTCGACATGCGCCGCACCTTCGACGACATGGTGCGCGTGCACGCCGGCCCGGAACGCGCCGAGCAGCTGCTGCAGAACCCCTTCTACCAGACCATTTCCACGTCGTTCTCCGGCACGCAGGAGTACATGGCGATGGAGAAGCTGGGCCAGCTCGCGGCCACCGGCGACTGGGACCTGATCGTCGTCGACACCCCGCCGAGCCGGTCCGCGCTGGACTTCCTGGACGCGCCGACGCGGCTTTCGTCCGCTTTGGACGGCCGGATGATCCGGCTGCTGACGGGCCCGGCCAAGGCCGGCGGCTGGGGCCTGCGCAAGGTCGTCAACGCCGGGTTCTCGATGTTCGCCAAGGCCGTGTCGACGATCATCGGCGGCCAGCTGCTGACCGACGCGTCGGCGTTCATGCAGGCCTTCGACAGCATGTTCGGCGGCTTCCGCGAGCGCGCCCGCAAGACCGCGGAGCTGCTGCGCTCGTCCGGGACGTCGTTCCTGGTCGTGGCCGCCCCGGAGCCGGACGCGCTGCGTGAGGCGTCCTACTTCGTCGAACGGCTGTCGGCGGAGTCGATGCCGCTGGCCGGGCTGATCGCGAACCGGACGCACCCGGTGCTCGCGAAGCTGTCGGGGGCAGAGGCGCTGGCCGCGGCGGAGTCCCTGCAGAACGCGCCCCTGGCCGAGGCCGTGCTGCGGCTGCACGCGGACCGCGTCGACCTGGCGGCCCGCGAAGAACGGCTGCTGGCCCGGTTCACCCGGGCCCACCCCGAGGTGGCGCTGGCGAAGGTGCCGGCACTGGCCGGCGACGTCCACGACCTCGACGGCCTGCGCGACATCGGCACCAAGCTCGCCGGCTGAAGCCGAGCTTTCACGTGAAAGCTCGGCCCGCAGGTGGGAGCTTTCACGTGAAAGCTCCGCTACCGCCGCTCGGGTCAGCCGACCTTGACCCGTTCCGTCGCGTCGCGCTTGGCCGCTTCGAGCAGGTCGGCCCAGCTCTCCACGTCGGGACGGCGGCGCAGCAGCGCGCGCCGCTCCCGTTCGGTCATGCCTCCCCACACGCCGAAGTTGATCCGGCCGTCGAGTGCTTCGGCGAGGCATTCCGTGCGGACCGGGCAGCCCATGCAGACGGCTTTCGCCCGGTTCTGCTCCGCACCCCGGACGAACAGGCCGTCCGGATCGGCGTCCCGGCAGGACGCGTTGATTCGCCAGCTCGACTGGTTGGTTTCCATACCCCCAGCTCCCTACCCTGGTGATCGACGCACCAGCGGGGAAAGGCACTGCGCTCCCTGCCCCCGCGAGCGTGTCTCCCTCAGCTCACGTCGGTTACCCGGGCACCTCCCCGGTGCCGGTGCCGCCGTTCGGACCAAGCGGACTCCCACCCGCGTTGATCCATCCGTCGGCTTTTCTTCGTGAGACGTTGACGGACTGTAGGGGCCTTCGGTTCCCCCCGCCAAGCCCAGAATGCCTTCCGTCACCAGTTGTCACCAAAGGGGGTCGGTTTTGTCACTGATCCCACACCTCCGGGGACACGGCGTCACCGGCGCCCGATTCACTCCGGGTAGCCTGGCCCTCGTGCGAAAAGCGGATGGTTTGTTCAAGCTCATCGGCCTCTGTCTGCTCGCGGGGGTGCTCGTCGCCGGCATGCTCTTCCCGGTCGTGGGGGCCGCCGGTGTCATGTCCAACCAGGCCAGCGAGACGGTGGAGAAGACGTCGTCCGACCTCGCCGACATCCCGCCGCCGCTGGTCACGACGGTCACCGACAACACCGGCCAGGCGATCGCGACCCTCTACGACCAGTACCGGCTGCCGATCAACGAGACCCAGATCAACGAGGCCATGAAATGGGCCCTGGTCTCGGTCGAGGACAAGCGGTTCTACGAGCACCACGGCGTCGACTGGCAGGGCACGCTGCGCGCGGCCGTCAGCAACAGCGCCGGCGCCGACACCCAGGGCGCCTCGACGCTGACCCAGCAGTACGTGAAGAACTACCTGATCAACGTCGTCTACCGGAACGACCAGATCGGCCAGAAGAAGGCTCAGGAGCAGTCGATCGCCCGCAAGCTCAAGGAAGCGCGGATCGCGATCCAGCTCGAGACGAAGCTGACCAAGCAGCAGATCCTGGCCGGCTACCTGAACATCGTCGAGTTCTCCCGGCAGATCTACGGCATCGGCGCGGCGGCGCACGCGTACTTCGACACGACTCCGGAGAAGCTCACCGTCCCGCAGGCCGCGCTGCTGGCCGGCCTGGTGAACAACCCGATCAACAACGACCCGTGGAAGCACGCGGACAAGGCCACCGCGCGCCGCAACCTGGTGCTCGACCGGATGGTGGAGAACAAGAAGCTGGCCAAGGCCGACGCCGACCGCTTCAAGGGCGAGCCGCTGGGCGTCGTGGCGGACGGCCCGAAGAAGGGCGCGGCCAACTGCATCGGCGCGGGCGCCGAGGACGGGTTCTTCTGCCAGTACGTCGAGGACTACCTGATCAAGGCCGGGTTCTCCAAGGACCAGCTCTACACCGGCGGCTACACGATCAAGACCACGCTCGACCGGCGCGCCAACCACGAGGCGAAGGCCTCGGCCGAGGCGCAGGTCGACAAGACCCAGCCGTACATCGCGAACACGTTGTCGCTGGTCAAACCGGGTAGGGACCGGCACGAAGTGGTCGCGCTGGCGTCGAACCGCGACTACGGCCAGAACCCGGACGCCGGCCAGACGACGTACACCCTGCCCGCCGGCGTCTACAACTCCGGCGGCGCCGGCTCGTCGTACAAGGTCTTCACCACCGCCGCGGCGATGGAGAAGGGGCTCGTCGGGATCTACACGCCGGTCGACGTGCCGGACACCTACGTGTCGCACGTGTTCACCGGTGGTGGCGACAGCTGCCCGCAGACCGGGCCGCCGCTGCGCTCGCGCTGGTACTGCGTGGGCAACGCCGGTGACTACAGCCGGGTCGCCCAGGGGGCGACGATCCAGACCGCGCTCGCTACGTCGCCGAACACCACGTTCGTCGAGCTGGAGGACCGGCTCGGCAGCACGGCGCCAGCCATCGACATCGCCCGGCGCCTCGGCATGCGCGACACGATGGCGAGCACGATCGGCGGTGGCACGGTCGACCCGAAGTCCCCGGACGAGAAGAAGCGGCTCAGCCAGGCGCAGGTCTACGGGCCCAACGGCAACAACCCGGGCTACGGCGCCTTCACCCTCGGCTTCAGCCCGCTCAGCGGCCTGGAGCTGGGCAACGTCGCGGCGACCATCCTGTCCGGCGGCGTCTGGTGCCCGCCGACGCCGATCGGCGGGGTGACCGACCGCAACGGCAAGCCGGTGCCGGTCAAGGAAGCGCCGTGCGAACAGGCCGTGCCCGAGGGCCTGGCGAACACCCTGGCCGTCGGCATGTCGAAGGACGACCAGCCGGGTGGCACCTCGTACAAGGCGGCCAGCGGCGCCGGCTGGAACCGGCCGAGCATCGGCAAGACGGGCACGACGCAGGCCAACGTGTCGGGTGCCTTCTTCGGTGGCACCCCGCAGCTGGCGGGGGCGGCGATGACCTTCAAGTTCGGCGGTGGCCGGGGTGGTATCTGCGACAGCGGGCCCGGCAACGTCAGCCTCTGCCCCGGCGGGCGTGACGGCAACATCTTCGGTGGTCACGCGCCGGCCCGCACGTTCTTCGGCGCGATGACGAAGATCCTGGAAGGCCAGCCGCCGGCGGAACTCCCGCAGCCGGACCCGCAGTACATGGGCGGCGGCGCCCGCTAGCCGTTTCATCCGAAGGCCCTCGCGCTCCGGCGCGGGGGCCTTCGTCGTGTCAGGCGCCCGGCATGGCGGACAGGATCTGTTCGTTCCACCAGTAGTAGAGGTCTTCCAGCTCGTCGGCGTTGGTCACCTTCGCCGACTTCAGCAGGCCCGCCATCAGGTTCCGCTTGTCCGTCCACACGAGCATCGCCGGGTCGCCGAGGTAGCACGTCAGGTACTCGCCGTCGACCGGGTGCCGCGTCTCGGCGCGGTAGTAGGTGCCCCAGATCTTCGGTGCCTTCGTCGGGTGGCACGCGCCCCGGGCGTCGTTCCTCGTCAGTCCCTGCGCCTTGACGATGCCCTGGAAGAACGCGTCCATCGCCGCGGCGTCGGGGAACCGCAGGAACCGCGCGCCGGTCGGCTGCTTGAAGACGACGTTGCCGGACGGGGTGTCGCCGACGTTCGAGTCCACGCACTCCACCGCCGCCACGGCGCCCGCGTCCGGTGGCGCGTCGCCGCAGGTGGCGTTGCCCTTGTAGGCCGCGGGAATCGCGTCGTTCAGTTTCGCGTCATGCGGCGTCTTCGATTCCGAAGTGGACGGTCGTTCCGTCGATGTCTCCGTCGCGGGTGCCGGAGAGGACGTGGTAGGCAGCGTGGTCTGCGGGCCGGGCCCGGCCGTCTGCCCTGTGTGGCCTTTCGTGATCAGGTACGTGACCAGCAACGCGACCACGACGACACCCGCGAGCGCGGCGCACAGCACGATCCACCGGTTCCGCTGAGGTGACGGCTGAGGTGACGGCTGGGGCGGGCGCGGCGGGGCCGCCACGGTGTGCTGCCACGTCGGGATCGGCGGAGGCGGCGGAGGCGGCGCGGTCACGGCCGCGCGGACGGCGTCGGCGAACGCGCCGGCCGTCGGGTACCGGCCGGCCGGGTTCTTCGCCATGCCGCGCGCCACGACGGCGTCCAGGGCCGTCGGCAGGCCCGGCCGCACCTGGGACGGCCGCGGCGGCGGCGCGGCCAGGTGCGCGCCCATTTGCGCGGCCGCGCCCTCGGCGGGGAACGGGCGGCGTCCGGTGAGGCACTCGAAGAGCACGCACGCGAGCGCGTAGACGTCGACGAGACCGGTGATCGGGGCGTCGCCGAAGCGTTCCGGCGCCATGTAGTCGAGGGTGCCGATCACGTTGCCGGTGCCGGTGATCGACGTCCCTTCGGCGGTCATCGACCGCGCGATGCCGAAGTCGACGAGGTACACGAAATCCGAGCTCGTGACGAGGATGTTCGACGGCTTGACGTCGCGGTGCACCAGCCCGTCGGCGTGGGCGGCGTCGAGCGCGCCCGCGACCTGGGCGACGATCCCGGCGGCCCGTACGGGGTCGAGCGGCCCGTGCGCCAGGAGTTCCTTGAGGTCGCGGCCTTCGACGAGCCGCATGTCGAGGTACAGGCGGCCGTCGATCTCGCCGTAGGCGTGGATCGGGATGACGTGCGGTTCCCGCAGCCGCGCGACGATCTGCGACTCGCGGCGAAAGCGCGCGCGGAACGCCTCGTCGGAGCCGAACGGGTCGGACAACAGCTTCAGCGCGACGACGCGGTCGTGCGCGGTGTCGTAGGCGCGGTGGACCTCACCCATCCCGCCGCGGCCGAGCAGGCCCTCGATCCGGTACGGCCCGAACTGCTCCATCGTTCTCCCCAAGCCCCCCGGCCTGTTTCCCGTCTCCGGGCCGACGCAGATGCTAAGCGGCAGGTTCCCCGGAACGGGGGCGAAGTCACCCAACCGTTGAGCACGTATCCTGGGTTTCGTGAGCACGCTCAGTAACACACGCACGTCGGGGGCGACCGCGAAGCGCCTCGCCGCGGGGACGCTGGCGCTCGGCGCCGCGACCCTCGGTTACGCCGTCGGCATCGAACGGCGCCACTGGACCCTCCGCACCGCCGAACTCCCGGTGCTGGCGCCCGGGTCGCGGCCGTTCACCATCCTGCACATTTCGGACCTGCACATGCTGCCCGGCCACCACAGCAAGCAGCGCTGGGTGGCCGCGCTCGACGAGCTGAACCCGGACCTCGTCGTCAACACCGGCGACAACCTGTCGCACCGGACGGCCGTCCCGGCGGTGCTGCGCGCGCTGGGCCCGCTGCTCGACCGGCCCGGCGTGTTCGTCTTCGGCAGCAACGACTACTACGCGCCCAAGCCGAAGAACCCGGCCCGCTACCTGATGCCGCAGGGCAAGAAGAAGCGCATCCACGGCGTCCAGCTGCCGTGGCGCGACCTGCGCGCGGCGTTCGTCGAGCACGGCTGGACCGACCTGACGCACGTCCGCCGCACGATCGACGTCGGCGGGCAGCGCGTGTTCGCGGCCGGCGTCGACGACCCGCACCTGCGCCGCGACCGCTACGCCGACATCGCGGGCCCGGCCGACAGCGGCGCGGCCGTCCGCATCGGCGTCACGCACTCGCCGGAGCCACGGGTGCTGGACACGTTCGCCACGGACGGTTACGACCTGGTCCTGGCCGGCCACACCCACGGCGGCCAGCTCCGCCTCCCGGGCTACGGCGCGATCGTCACCAACTGTGAGCTGGACCGCAGCCGGGCGCGGGGGGCCTCCCGGTGGGGGGCGCACATGTGGCTGCACGTGTCGGCCGGGTTGGGGACGTCGCCGTGGGCGCCCGCGCGGTTCGCCTGCCCGCCCGAGGCGAGCCTGTTGACGCTGGTCCCGCGCGGATCGGGGTCCGACGAACCCCATAAGTCGGCCCCCCGTAAAGCCCGCGACAGCGTCCGCTAGACTTCTCCACGACCCGTTAAGCAGTACCTCGGGGTGTGGCGCAGCTTGGTAGCGTGCCTCGTTCGGGTCGAGGAGGTCGTGGGTTCAAATCCCGCCACCCCGACGAGATGGTCCTTGGGGGCCGCGTGTTCGCAATTGCGCGAACCTACGCGGCCCCCTCGGTATTTTCTGGGGGTCGAACCCCCAGGCCCCCGCCAGGGGGCTTCGCCGCCCTGGACCCCCTGCGCGGCCGCGCGTTCTCACTCAGGGCCGGGTGGCGGTCACCTCGACCCAGCACTGGCTGAAATCACCGTCGCCACCGCGGGTCCAGACCCACGCCGAACGCGCCGCGCTCGCCAGCTGGTCGCGGTCGCGCCCGAACTCCGGGTCCGCGATCGCCGCGTCCAGGCGGGATTCCACGTACTTCGCCAGGTCGCGGTAACTCATGTCCTCGCGGTACCGCACCCGCGAAACCACCTCCGTGAAGCCCGCCCGCGCGCACTCGTCCGCGATGTGGCGGCCCGCGAACGGGTCACCGCCCGCGCGGCGGCGCAGCAGGTAGTGCCCTCTCAACGCCGCGTCGACGTTCGCCGTCTTCGGGCGCAGGCGGGCCTTGCTCCAGTCCGATGTGGACAGCGCCAGCTTCCCGCCGGGACGCAGGACCCGGCGCAACTCCGCCAGCGCGTCGGCCGGGCGGGCGAGGTGTTCGAACAGCGCGTGCGAGAACGCCACGTCCACGCTGCCGGAAGCGAACGGCAGGTCGTACGCCGACGCCACCAGGAAGTCCACTGTGGACCTTCCGGCGCGGCGGGCCGCCGCCCGGGCCAGCGCCACCTGGCCCGCGTCGACGTCGACGCCCGCCACCCGTGACTCGGCGGCCAGGCCCAGGGTGATCGCGCCGGGACCGCAGCCCAGGTCGACCACCCACGTACCCGGCCGGAACAGGGGCTGGGCGAACGTCGCGCGCTCCGCGGCCGTGCGCGCGGCCATCATCGAAACCGCGTCTCGCCCGTAGCCCGGCGCGTAACCCTCCAGCACCCCGCACACAGTACGGCCAGAAGGTGGCAGGATCGAGGGGTGAGCACGCAGTCAGCCAAGCAATATCCGCCCGCGGTGGTCCCGGACCGGCTGTTCGACGACGCCGAAGCCGAGAACCGCTGGCGCGCCCGCTTCCACGCCCCGCGCATCTCCGTGCCCGAATGGGCACGCGACGCCCCCGAAGCCAACGTCTACGTCTCCAACGCCAGCGGCGTCTGGGAGGTCTACGCCTGGAACCGCGCGACGGACGAGCACCGCCGCGTCACCGACCGGCCCAACGGCACCCTGCACGCCACGCCGTCGCCCGACGGCGAGTCGATCTGGTGGTTCGACGACACCGACGGCGACGAGTTCGGCTCCTGGGTCCGCGAGCCGTTCGCCGCGACCGAGGGCAGCGAGCCGGAGAAGGCCGTCCCGGACGTCCACGACGGCTACCCGGCCGGCCTCGAGATCGGCGCGAAGATCGTCGCGGTCGGCGTCTCGACCGACGACGGCAGTGAGCTGTTCGCCCGCGTCGGCGGCGAGACGCACCGCTTCTACAGCCACGCGGACGACGCCGGCATCGCCTCGCTCTCCCGCGACGAAAGCCTGATCGCCATCTCGCACTCCGAGCACGGCGACTCACGCCACCCCGCGTTGCGGGTGCTCGCGGCCGACGGGTTCGGGACCGTCGCCGAGAAGTGGGACGGCGAGGGCAAGGGCCTGACCGCCCTCGAATTCTCGCCGCTGCCCGGCGACCAGCGGCTGCTGGTCCTGCACGAACGCCGTGGCCGCGAAGAGCTGCTCGTCTGGGACGTCCGGGCCGACACCGAGACCGAGATCGAGCTGGACCTGCCCGGCGAGGTCGTCGCCGGCTGGTACCCGGACGCGCGAGCCCTGCTCGTCGTCCACTTCCACGAGGGCCGCAGTTCGTTGTACCGCTACGACCTCGACACGGCCGAACTGTCCTCAGTGGACACCCCGGCCGGGCGGATCGGCGGTGCCGGCGTCCGTCCCGACGGCACGGTCGAGTACTCGTGGTCGAGCGCCGCCGAGCCGACGGCGGTGCGGGCGCGGACCACCGACGGCACCGACTCGATCCTGCTCGAACCGCCGGGTGAGCGGGCGCCGGGCTCGGAGCCGGTGACCGACGCGTTCGTCGAGGGTGTCGGCGGGCGGATCCACGCGCTGGTCTCACGGCCTTCGGGCGCGCCGGACGGCCCGCTGCCGACGGTGTTCTCCCTGCACGGCGGCCCGCACTCGGCGGACGAGGACCGGTTCTCCGCCTACCGCGCCACCTGGCTCGACGCCGGGTTCGCCGTCGTCGAGGTCAACTACCGCGGCTCGACCGGCTACGGCTCGGCCTGGCGTGACGCCATCGAGGGCCGTCCGGGCCTGACCGAGCTGGAGGACGTCGCCGCGGTCCACGACTGGGCCGTCCAGAGTGGACTGAGCGACCCGGCGAAGTGCGTCGTGAACGGCGCTTCGTGGGGCGGCTACCTGTCCCTGCTCGCGCTCGGCACCCAGCCGACGCGGTGGGCGGCGGGTGTCGCCGGGGTGCCGGTGGCGGACTACGTCGCGGCGTACGAGGACGAGATGGAGCAGCTGCGCTCGTTCGACCGCGCGCTCTTCGGCGGCTCGCCCGACGAGGTGCCCGCGGTGTACCGGGAGTGCTCGCCGATCACGTACGTCGACGCGGTCAAGGCGCCGGTGCTCGTGCTGGCCGGCGACAACGACCCGCGCTGCCCGATCCGGCAGATCGAGAACTACCTCGACCGCCTCGGCGGCCGCGACCTGCACCACGAGTTCTACCGCTACGACGCCGGCCACGGCTCGCTGGTGATCGCCGAGACGATCAAGCAGACGTCGATCGAGGTCCACTTCGCCCTCCGCGCGCTCGGCCTGCGCTGACCCGCAAGTCCGTGAAGGCCTCCTTGCCGGCTCTTATGGCCGGGAAGGAGGCCTTCACGGCTTTTCAGCGCTCGGAGTGCAGGACGCCGCCGGTGGCCCAGTGGTCCGCGCCGACCTCGACGAGCGTCACCTGGACGCCTTCCGGCTTGCCGCCGCAGGTGCGGATGAACGCGTCCGTCAGTTCCCGGACCAGGGCGCTCTTCTGGGCGGGCGTGCGGCCGGGGAACATGGCAACGCTGATCATCGGCATGGCGGGCTCCTGCTGCTAGGCGTGACGCCGCGAAGGTAACACCGGGACAGCCGCCGCGTACTGCGGGACGAGGCGCGCGCCGAGCGTCGCCTTCATCTCCGTCATCTTCTTGCCGAACACCACCGACGTCCGCCCGTTCGCGATCGCCCAGCGCACCGCCTCGCCGTAGAAGTGGAAGTACAGGTTGGGCCGGCCGCCGTCCTCCGGCCCCAGCGCTCCCCAGTGCCGCGCGATCGGCAGCACCGGGTGGTCGAGCAGGGTCGCGACGGCGAGCAGCCGGCCGGTGCGCGTGTCGCGGTACTCGATCACCCAGACGTCCGGCTGCCGCAGCAACGCCGTCAGGTAGCCGACGAAGTGGGGCAGCGGCACGATCGGCACGTCGTGGTGCTTGCGCTCGTTGCAGCGCAGGACCTCCGCGACGGCGACCGGGTCGGCCTCCTTCCCGGACGCCCACCGCACCTCGACCGACGGGTCGGCGTCGAACGTGCGGAAGATCTTGCGCAGGTTCTGCTTCCGCTTCCGGGCCAGCGAGTTCATCCAGTCGTCGCGGGAGCCGAACCCCGCGACGTCGAGCACCGCGACGTCCTCGGTCCGGCGCACCAGCCGGAACCGGCCGCGGACGGCCGCCAGCCCCGGCTCGCCGACCTGCCGCACCAGCATCCCGCCGAATCCCCGCCCGAGCTCCGCCCGCATGGCCGGGACGTACGTCTCCAGCAGGCGCGTCACCCCGCCGTCGTCGCCCGCGTCCGCGAACCACCAGCCCGGCTGCGAACTGGCGCCCGGCCCGCGGACGTCGAGGCCACCGAACCGGCCCCGGCCCGCTCCCGCGAACCGGTACCGCCGCGTGCGGCCGGTCACCCAGGCGGCACTGACCACCCCGCGTGGTTCGGCGCCCTCCCGCAGCACGGTGACCGGCTGCGGCGTCCTCGCGGCCCAGGCCTGGGTGACGAGCACCTCCCAGCTCCAGTCGGCCCGCAGCCCGGCCCGCTCGCGCAATGCCGTCCAGTACGCCGGTTCCGCGGCGTGCCGCGGGTCGAGCACGTCGATCACCACCGCGTCACCGGCCTCGGCACGATCACGCCGACCATCGGGCTCGGCGCGAACCCCAGCGACATCTTGAGGTCGGTGACCCCACGGCCCAGCGACAGGAACTTCCGCTGGTTTTCGATCATGTGCCGCACCCCGCGCACCACGACGTCGAAGTAGAGGTGCTTCGGCCGCCCGTCGGCCGGCGGCAGCGCGGCCCAGTGCTGTTGCAGCGGCATCACCGGGTGGTCGAGCCGGTCGGTGAAGCCGAGCAGGCGGCCCTGGTCGTCGTGGTAAGTCGTGGTGACGACGTCGGGACGCCGGACGAGCGCGCCGAGGTACTCGGCGGTGACGGGCCCGCGCTGGTCGAACTTCACCGGTCCCTTGGCTTCGCGGTGGGCCCGCAGCATCTCGGCCAGCTCCTCCGGGTCGAGGTCGTCTCGGGCGGTTCCCTCGCGGACGACCACCGCCGGGTCGGCGGCGATCTTGCGGATCTGGCCGCGCAGGCTCGAGCGCCGGTTCTTGCTCAACGACGCGAGCCAGCCGTCGAGGTCGGTGAAGGTGTTCTCGAGGACCAGGTTGGGCTGGATCTCGCGGACGAGCCTGCCTCGCCCGGCCACCAGCCCGGTGGTGTCCGGCGTGACCGCGCGGTACACCACACCGAGGCAGCCCGGGCCGGTGCGCCGGCAGGCCGCGCGCTCGAACCGGCGCAGGATCTCACGGCGCGCGCCGGCGTCGAGCTCTTCGGCGAACAGCCACGCCGGGTAGCACGACAACCAGGCGTGCTGGACCTCCAGCCAGCGCGGTCCCCACCGGGCGGGACCTCCGACCGGACCGGGGTCCGAGCCGCGGGGGCGGCACACCATGGCGAGCACCGCGGCGACGAGCTCTTCGCCGTCGGCGACCACGGTGAGCAGGTACGGGCTGCGGGAACTCCGGGATTCCGTGCTCAGCAGGCCGTAGTCCCACGTCAGCGGGGCCTGCTGGGTTTCGAGGAAAGCGGCCCAGCCGGCGGGCGCGGGATCGGTGCGCGGGTCGAGCACCCGGACGGTCCAGGTCATCGGCCCAGCACCGGCCGCGGCACGGCCACCGAGAACAGGCTGCGCGTGCCGAAGCCCAGCGCGGCCTTCTCCGGCAGCATCGCCCGGCCGGCGGTCAGCTCCGGGCGTCCTTCGGCGATCATGTGCGCCACACACCGCGCGTAGCAGTCGACATAGAGACCTTTCCGGCCGCCGTCCGCGCTCGGCAGCGCCGCCCAGTGGTGGACCGCGCACCCGCGCTCCTGGTCGAGCATCGTGTTGAAGCCGAGCAGCCGTCCGGCGCCGTCGCGGTAGGTCCGCGTCAGCACGTCCGGCCGCCGGACGAGCGCGTCGAGGTAGGCGGCCGCGACCGGGCTGCGGGTGTCCATGTGCAGCCCGGCGACCCGCGACCGCTGCCCGTCCGCCCACGCGCGTTCGTCCTGCCGCGCGCGGTGGGCGTTGAGCAGCGCGGCCAGCTCGTGCGGGTCGAGGTCGGTGCGGCCGAACGCCGCTTCGGTGGCGACGCCGGCGTGGAGGTACCGCCGGACCTCCGGGGCGAGCGAGGCCGCCCATTCGTCCACAGTGGAATAACGGTTGACCAGCACGGCCACCGGGTCGATCTCGCGCGTCACCCGGCCGCGGCCCTCGAGCGCCGGGACCAGCCCGGCGTCCATCGCCCGGTAGATCACGCCGAGCAGGCCGGGCCCGACGTACGCCCGCAGCGCTCGCTCGAACTCCCGGATCGCCGCCCGCCGCTCGGCGAACTCCTCGTCGAACACGCACGCCGGGTAGCCGCTCAGCAGCGGGAGGTAGACCTCCGCCCAGCGCGGCCGCAGACGTCCGCGACCGAGCGGCCCGAAGTCCGTCGCCCGCCAGCTCCGGCAGAGCATCACCGAAAGCGCGCCGACGACCAGCGAGCCCCGTCGGACGACGGCGAGCACCGGCGGGTTCTTCGCCAGCCACGCTTCCCGGCGCAGCAGCTCGTAGTCCCACACCGGCGGCAGGCACCGGGCGCGGAACGCGGCCCAGCCCTCCGGTGGCGGGTCGACGCGGGGGTCGTGGACGTCCACTTGCGACACGGTGGTCGCGGCCGGTGCGCTCATCGGCCCAGCACCGGCCGCGGCACCGCGGCCGTGTAGATGGTGCGGGTCCGGAAGCCCAGCTGCTCCTTGAGCTCGACCATGCCGCGCCCGGCGGACAGCTCCTTCGCCCCGCGCTGGGTGAGCAACCGCACCGCGTTGACGTAGGAGTCGAAGTACAGGCCCTGTGGACCGCGCTCGGGCAACGGCAACGCCGCCCAGTGCTGCATGGTCGGGCTGTCCGGGTGGTCGAGCAGCGTGTTCACCGCGAGCAGCTTGCCGTCCGCGGTGGCGTAGGTGAGGGTGTGCACGTCCGGGCGGCGGAGAAACCGGTGCAGGAAGCCGGCCGACGGCAGCGTGCGCGTGTCCAGCTTCAGCGCTCCGTAGCGCGCGCGGTGCTCCCGGATGAGCCCGGCGACGACGGCGCTGTCGACGTCGTCGCGGCCCGGGCCGCTCCGCACCACCAGGTCCGGGTTCTCCTCGATCCGGCGGCGCCGCCGCCGCAGCGCGGACCGCCGGGCGCTCGGGAGGGAGGCGAACCAGTCCTCTTCGGACTCGAACCGGTTCTCCAGCACGGTCGTCGGGTCGACGCGCTTGACCACGCGGCCGCGGCCGCCGATCCCGGCGGCCAGGTCTTCGCCGATCGCGCGGTAGACCACGCCGAGCAGACCCGGCCGGAGGTGCCGGGCCAGCCGCCGTTCGAACTCCCGCACCAGCGGGAGCCGGTCGGTGAAGCCGGGGGCGAACACGATCCCGGGGAACCCGCTCAGCCACGGCTGGTACACCTCGGCCCAGACCGGCCCGAGCGGCCGCCGTCCCGGCACGGGCCCGAACCGCGGCGACAGGCGGGGACGGCAGAGCATGACGGACAGGCCGGCGACGAGCTCGTCGCCCTCGGTCGCGACGACCAGCAGCTGCGGGTTGCGGGCACCCCAGGCTTCGAGGCCCATCAGCTCGTAGTCCCACACGGGGTGTAGCCGCGCGGCGCGGGAGAACGTGGCCCAGCCGTCGGGGGCCGGATCGACGCGGGGATCGTGGAACGCGAACCTCATGTGAGGACGACCGGGGTGCCGTGCCTCGGGCAGGACGCGACTTCGCCGCGGACGCCGCCGGCCGGGATGACGTCCACGAACCGCGGGGAATCCTGGCGCAGCAAGGTGAACGCGAGCCCGCCGGACGTCCGCCGCGCGTAGACGTGCGGCCAGTCGAGGTGCCACCGGCCGCAGGCGCCCAGCGCGCCGAGGTAGCCGAGCGCGGGGTCGTGCAGCACGCCGTACGGCCCGGCGTCCAAAGAGTCCAGTTCGCGGTGCGGCACGGCTTCGACGCGGTGCGCGAGGTCGTCGGGCACCGCGGCGGTGAACGCGGTGAGCGCCTTGTCGTCGCCGACCGCGAGCACGCGGTGGCCTCGCCGCAGGACCGCCGTCACCTCGCCGAGCACCGCCGCGGACGGCGAGTCCGGGTCGGTGACACAACCGCGCACGCCCTTCGGCAGGTCGGTCGGCGGCCGCAGGCCGTCCGGGCCGAGCAGGACGACGAGACTGTCGCGGCCGGGCAGCCGGGCCATGCGCAGCACCCGGCCGAGCCCGCGGCCGGGCTCGGTCCGCTGCGTGCCACCCGCCAGCGGGACCAGGTCGACGACCTGGTGCAAGGCCTCGGCGAGCGAGGCCGCGCCGCCGTCCGTTCCGGTGCGACCGGGCACCAGAACGGGATCTTCACGGCCGTCGAGCGCCCAGCGCTCGCGGTAGAACGGCACCGTGGCGAACGCCGACCGCACCGCCCGCAAATAAGCGGCGCGCCAGAGCACCGCCACCCCCGGATTCCCCATGGCGCGCAGTCTGTGTCACCCGGCGCGGCTTGGGAAGCGCTCCCGAGGCAGAACACGCCGAATGCCCTAACATCGCGACTTCTTCCTTGGGCTGAAAGGACGAATTCCGGTGTTTGCGGTCCCCAAACGGAAGGTTTTCTGCTTATAACTCGCTGGTCGCACAGCTTTATCGGATCCAGCTGGGGGATTCATGAGGAGTAATGCCACGGTCGGTGACCGTGCGGACACAAGACCGGATCCACGGCCTTGGTCCACCAGATGACAAGTACTTTCCCCGGACCAGACCAAGGTGGACTCAGCGTAGTCATTCCGTGCTTCAACGAAGTCGAGAACGTCGAACCGTCCTATCGGGAAATCACCAACGAACTAGGCCACTACTCGCTTGAACTGTTTTACGTCGACGACGGGAGCAGCGACGGAACGCTCGACAAGATCCTCGCCCTCGCCGCGGCCGACCCGCGCGTGCGGTATGTGTCCTTTTCGCGCAACTTCGGTTTCGAGGCGGCCTTCTCGGCCGGCTACCGGTACGCGACGAAGCCGTGGATCCTGCACGTCGACGCCGACCAGCAGTTCCCCGCCGCGGAGGCGGAGAAGCTGATCGCGGCCGCCGCACAGGGCCACGACGCGGTCTTCGGCGTCCGCACCAACCGCCAGGACCCGCGGCTGCGGCGGTGGGGCACCGCCGCGTTCCACTTCCTCGGCCGCCGCGTGCTGCGCATCGAGATCCCGCAGGGCGCCACGGCGTTCCGGCTGGTCCGCGCCGAACTGGCCCGCAAGATCGTCGACCTGAAGCTCGGCACGCCGTACTTCCTGGCCACGGTCCCGCGGCTGACCAGCCGGTACACCTGTGTCCCGGTGGCGCACCGGGCCCGCGAGCGCGGCGAGTCCAAAGTGGGCATGGGCTTCCTGACCTCGCACGCCATCGAGCTGTTCGTCGGCTTCACCCGCAGGCTGACGACGGCGGCGTCCGCGACGGCCCTGTTCGCCGCGGGCATCGGCGTCCTGGCGGCCGGCACGGCGGCGTTCGGCCTGCTCGGCGCGAGCGCCTCGGCCGCGGTGCTGTTCGCGCTGCTCTCCGTGCTGCTGCTGGTCCTCTCGCTGACCGTGCGCTACCTCGTCGTGGTCGGCGCCGGGCAGCCGCGGCCGCGCCAGTTCTACATCCGGGAAGCGAACGTCGTCGTCGACGCCGAAGACCGGCTCTTCACGGCCGAGGACCAGGGGGGTCCACGGCTCATCGATGTCCAACTGGGGAAAGGCGTTTCAGCGTGACGAGTTCCGAAGAGGACCCGACGAGAACCCTGGTGATCCTGGGGGGCGCGGACGGTTCGGTCAGCACCTACGAGCGGGCGAGGGAGCTGGGTTTCCGCACGATCTGCGTCGACGTCCGGCCCGGCGCGCCCGCGGTGGCTTGCGCGGATGAGTTCCTCCAGGTCAGCGTGCGCGCGCCGGAGCAGATCGCGGCGGCGCTCGACGGACGCCGCGACCTGGCCGGCGTGCTGTGCCCGGCCAGCGACGTCGGGCTGCCGACGCTGGCCTGGCTGACCCGGCACTGGGGCATGCCGGATCCGCTGCCGGAGTACGCGGTGAAGGCGTCGACGGACAAGTCCGTGTTCCGCGCGCTGTGCGACCACCTCGGACTGCCGAGCTACCGCAGTGTCGGCGGCCGTCCGGGACCGGAACTGGTGACCGCCGCCCAGCAGCTGCGCTTCCCCGCGCTGGTCAAGCCGGTCGACTCGTCCGGCAGCCGCGGGGTCGTCTCGTGTTCCGGCCCGGGCCGGCTGACCGCGGCGTTCACCGAGTCCCTCGCGTTCTCGCCGTCGGGCCGGCTGGTGGTGGAGGAACACCTCGACGGCGCGCACTTCACCATCGAGGCGCTGGTCGTCGACGGCCGGATCGTCTTCCACGCCGTCACCGACCGCACGCTGACGCCGCCGCCGTTCTTCGTGACGTCGTCGCACCTGCTGCCCGGCGCGCTGCCCGCGGACGTCGAGCTGCAGCTCATCGAGGCGCTCGACCTGATCTGCACCGAGCTCGGCTACCGCACCGGCCCGCTCACCCTGGACGCCGTCCTCGGCCGGGACGGGCGGCTCTACCTCATCGAGATGGGCGCGCGGATGGGCGGCAACGGCCTGGCGGAGGCCATCGAGCACTGCTACGGCGCCGACCTGATCGCCGCCGGGATCGCGGCCGCCACCGGCGGCGAGGTGCGGCTGGACCTGCACGAGCCGAAGCCGACCCTGGTGCACATCCTCGCCTCCGACCGCGGCGGCCATCTGTCCCGTGTGGACGGTGTCGACGACGTGCGCGCGATGCCCGGCCTGGTCGGGCTGCACCTGTTCGCCGAGGCGGGCTCCTTCGTGCGGCCCTACGAGCAGGCCGGCTACAAGCTGGGTTACGTCGTGCTCACCGCCGATTCGGTGCCCGAGCTGCTCGCCGCGGAGAACGCCGTGCGCGGCACGCTGAAGTTCCTGCTGCACGAACAGGACATGGCGGTACCGCTGCCGTGACCGTGCCGTCCACCGCACCGCCGGTCGCGGCCTCGCCGCGGCCGGCGGTCGTGCTGCGGCTGCTCGCCGGCCGCGGCGCGTTCCGGTTGGCGGTCCAGCTGATGGGGCTGGTCCTGATCACGGCGTGGGGTGCCCACGACTACGGGCGGTTCGCGAACGCGCTCGGCCTGATGGGCTGGCTGAACTTCGTGCCGTCCGCCGTGGAGAAGTCCGCGCTGAAGTGCCTGCCGCGGCTGCGGCTGACCCGGGACGCCGTCGCGGCGCTCGCGGTCCGGCTCGCCGCCGCGCCGGTGCTCGCGGTGCTGGCCGCGATGGTCGTCGCGCTGGTGACGGCCCCGCGGTCGGACGCGGCGCTCTACCTGACGGCGGCGGCCTGGTCGATCTGCGGTGGGCTGCTGATGACCGTGTCCGGACTGCACCGGTTGCGCGAAAAGTCCACTTTGGACGCACTGGCGTTCACCGCCGGCGCGGTCGTGGTCGGCGTCGTCACCTGCGTGACGTGGGCGGTGCGCTGGTCTCCCGAGACGCACCTGGCGCTGCTGCTCGGCGGGATCCTCGTGCTCGTCGGTGCTTCGGTGGCCCTGCTGCCGAGGCCGTGGCTGCGCGGCGGCGGGGTCACCGGGCACCGGCTGCTGCCCGCGTTCGGGCGCAGCACGGTCCTGCTCGGCCTGACCGAGCTGCTCGACGTGATCTCGACGTCAGTGGTGTTCGCCGTGCTCGCGCTGTCGGGCCGGACCACCGACAGCGGCCCGTTCTACCTGGCGCTGCTGTTCTCCAGCGCGTTCTGCTCGCTGCTGTTCTACCAGCTCAGGCTGCACCAGCCGGCGGCGTCGCGGCGGATGCGGGGCACCGGCGCGGCCGCCGGGCGCGCGCGGGCGACGGACCTGCTGCGGTTCGTCGAACGGGCCGGGATCGTGTTCGTCGTAGCGCTGGGCATCGGTCTCGCCGTGCCCGCCACCCGGACGCTGCTCACCGCCGAAGACGCCTATGTCGCCCTCGGCGTGCTCGTGCTCGTCGAAACGGCGTTGTACGCGATCGGCCTGTACGCGGGCTTCCTCATCGAAAACACCAACAGCAAGGTGCTGACGCTGACGTCGGGCACCGCCGTCGTGTCACTGGCCGCCACCGTCGTGGCCGCGGTGCTGCTCGTCCCCCCGCTGGGTCCGGTGGGCGGCTTCGCCGCGCTCGTCTTCGCCCTCGCGGTCAAGGCGGCGGCCCTGCGACGCCTGCTCCGCCGCCACTGAAGTTTGAGTCACTGGGAGAAAGTCATGTACGTACTGGGCATCAGCCGGGTCCACGACTCGGCGGCGGCACTCGTGCGCGACGGCGAGATCGTCGCGTTCGCCGAGGAGGAACGCTTCACGCGCGTGAAGCACGACGGCGGCTTCCCCGCCGAAGCCATCAAGTTCTGCCTGGAGCGCGGCGGGATCACCCTGGCCGACGTCGACCACGTCGCCTACTACTGGCAGCGCTGGAAGGAAGGGATCCACGCGGCCAAGGTGTTCGCGCGATACTTCCCGGGCACGCTGGACGTCTTCCGCAACGCGAACGGCGACGAGGGCGGTAAGTCGGCAGGGTTGGTCGATACCTTCAAGACCGGCGGCGGCACGGGCAGCGACGACTACCACGTCGGCGGCGCGGTGCTCGCGCACCTCAAGCGGTCCTACACGCTGGAGAAGGACGTCAAGGAAGCCGCCGGGTGGACGGGCCCGACGAAGTTCAAGACGCACCTGGTCGACCACCACCGCGCGCACGCGGCCAGCGGGTACTTCATCTCGCCGTGGGACGAGTCGGCCGTGCTCACCTTCGACGGCATCGGCAGCGACGGCACGGCGACCTACCTCGCGCACGGCCGCGGCGACAAGATCGTCGACCTGCGGCGGATCAAGTTCCCGCACTCGCTCGGCGCGATGTACGCCGGGGTCACCGGCTACCTCGGCTTCTACCCGACCCGCGACGAGGGCAAGATCATGGGCCTCGCGCCGTTCGGCGAGGACACCTACGTCGACGCGTTCAAGCAGCTGATCCACCTCGACGACGACGGCGGCTTCGAGCTGGACCTGAGCTGGTTCGGCCACCACCGCACCGGCAAGCACGTGATGTCGAAGAAGTTCACCGACACCTTCGGCCCGGCGCGGCCGAAGACCCGCGTCACGGCCGAGAACCCGGTGCCGCAGCACTACCGCGACATCGCGTACGCGCTGCAGGTGACGCTCGAAGAGGCGGGCCTGCACCTGGCGCGGTGGCTGCAGCGCGAGACCGGCTCGAAGCGGCTCTGCGTCGCCGGCGGTGTCGCGCTGAACAGCGTGATGAACGGCCGGATCCTGCTGGAGACGCCGTTCGAGGACTTCTTCGCCCAGCCCGCGGCCGCCGACGACGGCTGCGCGCTCGGGGCCGCGCTCGAGGTGTCGGTCGGCAAGTACCGCCGGCCGCGGCCGCGGGACGGCTACACCTACACCGGCCCGGACTACACCGAAGCCGAGATGGAACAGGCGCTGCAGGACGCCGGCGTCGAGTACACGCGCGTCGACGACATCGCCGCGCACACGGCCGCGAAGGTGGCCGACGGGCGGATCGTCGGCTGGGTGCAGGGCCGGATGGAGTGCGGCCCGCGGGCGCTGGGGAACCGGTCGCTGGTCG
Organism: Amycolatopsis sp. NPDC021455; assembly: GCF_040640995.1. Lineage (NCBI taxonomy): Bacteria > Bacillati > Actinomycetota > Actinomycetes > Pseudonocardiales > Pseudonocardiaceae > Amycolatopsis > Amycolatopsis sp. NPDC021455. The sequence goes on from NZ_JBFACT010000008.1 coordinate 21,403, forward strand.
CCGACCCGCGCGACCCGGAGTCGAAGACGCGGATGAACGAGAAGGTCAAGCACCGCGAGGCGTTCCGGCCGTTCGCGCCGTCGTGCCTGGTGGAGCGGGCGGGCGAGTACTTCGTAAGCGACTACCCGTCGCCGGTGATGCTGCTCGTGTTCGACGTGCTGCCGCACAAGCGCGACGAGGTCCCGGCGATCACCCACGTCGACGGCACCGCGCGCGTGCAGACGGTCAGCGAGGAGGACAATCCGCTGTACTGGCGGATGATCAGCGAGTTCGAGAAGCTGACCGGCGTGCCGATGGTCGTCAACACGTCGTTCAACGACAACAACGAGCCGATCGTGGCGAGCCCTGCCGATGCGATCGCCTGCTACCTGAAGACCGACGTCGACGCGCTGGCCCTCGGCCCGTTCTGGGCGGAGAAGCCGCGGCTGGAGGAAGAGTGACGGTCCTGGACTCGCCGACCTGGGTCGGCGCGCTGTACCGGCGGCGGCAGTGGCTGTGGCTGGTGGCCGCCGTCCCCGCCGTGGTCACCACGCTGCTGATCATGGTGGTGCTGCCGCCGGACCAGACGCTGGACAACGTCGGCGAATGGGCGTTCAAGCTGTGCCCGTTCGTGTTCTCGGTGCTCACGGTGGCGCTGTTCCCGCGCGGCCGGTTCGGGCCCGCGTTGATCGTGTTCGCCGTGTTCGTCTACATGTCCTATTTGGACACGGAACTGGTGCTGCGGATCCAGGAGTTCGGCCGGTCTCCCGACCAGGATTTCCAGCCGGTGTACCAGTTCGAGCTGTTCGTCACGACGTTCATCGTGCTGTTCGGGCTGCTGGCCTACCGCCTCGGCGGCGGCCGCACGGCGAACGTGCTCAAGATCGGCGTGGCGTCGATCCTGGTGGTGATCTCGGGTGTCAACGACCTGACGTTCTGGGCGCTCAACGACGTCTGGGCGGCGGGCTCGAAACCGGTGGAACTGAAGTGGGCGTCACACATGATCGTGTTCCTCGGCGGGCCGCCGAGCGTGCCGGCCGCGGTGGTGTTCATGACCGTGCACCTGGTGCTGGCCGCGGTCGTCGTCGCGCTGCCGGTCGGCCGGTGGGTCTCGGTCAGAGTCCCCGCTTCGCCGCCTGCAGCTTCGTGACGGCGGAGGCGTCGCCTTTGAACTCGAGCCGGACGGCGTCGCGGCCGAAGACGAACAGCAGCAGGTCCACCGGCTCGCCGACGATGGTGACCGGGTCGGGCCCGGTCTTGACCGCGGCTTCCTGACCGGTCGGAGTCCGGAGGGTGACGCCGACGGGCGCCTTGCGCAGGTTGAGCTTCGCGGCCTGCTTCGCCGAACGCCACGCGGCGGCGTCCCGGGTCGGGTCGGCGGGCCGCGGCTGCCAGTCCGGCTGCGCCCGCCGGACGTCTTCGTGGTGCACGAGGAACTCGGCGGTGTTGGTCAGCTCGTCGAGCGAGCCGATCGAGGTGGGCCAGAACCTCGACGGCCCGGTCCGGACCTGCTCGACCAGGCTCGCCCACGGCTTCGCGGCATAGCGGTCCTGGACCTTCTGGGTGTACCCGGCGAGCGCGGGCACCACGATGCCGGGCGCGGCGTCCGGCCGGTGCTCGCGCACGACGAGGTGAGCGGCGAGATCCCGCGTGGTCCAGCCCTCGCACAACGTCGGCGCGTCGGGCCCGAGGTCATCGAAAAGCGCACTCAGCGCCCGGCGTTCGTCAGCAGCGACACCCATGCCGACGACGTTACCCGCTGGTAGCCCCCGCTGGCGACGAGAAGAGACCCCGGGCACGCCGAGCTTTCACGTGAAAGCTCGGGCTCAGTGGTGGAACGCCGTGGCCTTCGACGTGTCCTTCGGGTGGCCGCCCTCCTTCTCGAGGTCCGGGAGGAGGCGTTTCAGGTCGGCCAGCAGGAGGTCCGCGAGGTCGTGGGTGAAGCCGTTGCGGACCACGATCCGCAGGACCGCCAGGTCAGTCCGGTTCTCCGGGAACGTGTACGCCGGCACCAGCCAGCCCCGCTCCCGCAACCGGCGCGACACGTCGAAGACGTCGAAACCCGCGTCCGCACGGGTCGTGAACGCGAACACCGGCAGCTGGTCGCCGCGGGTCAACAGCTCGAACGGCCCGAGCGCGGCGATCCCGGACGACAGGTGCGTAGCGACGTCCCGTGAAGCCTGTTGCACGGCCTCGAAGCCCGAGCGGCCGAGGCGCACGAACGTGTAGTACTGGGCCGCGACCTCGGCGCCCGGGCGGGAGAAGTTCAACGCGAACGTCGGCATGTCGCCGCCGAGGTAGTTGACGTCGAACACCAGCTCGGACGGCAGCGCCGCCTTGTCACGCCAGATCACCCAGCCGACGCCCGGGTACACGAGCCCGTACTTGTGGCCCGAGGTGTTGATCGACGCCACCCGCGGCAGCCGGAAGTCCCAGACCAGGTCCGGGTCGAGGAACGGCGCGATCATCGCGCCCGAAGCGCCGTCGACGTGCACCGGGATGTCCCAGCCGGTCCGCCCCTGCAGCTCGTCCAGCGCCGCCGCGATCTCCGCGACCGGCTCGTAGCTGCCGTCGAACGTCGAGCCGAGGATCGCGACCACGCCGATGGTGTTCTCGTCGCAGCGCGCCACCGCTTCCGAAGCCGTGAGGTGGTAGCGGTCGCCCTCCATCGGCACCAGCCGCGGCTCGACCTCCCAGTACTCGCAGAACTTCTCCCAGCACACCTGGACGTTCGCGCCCATCACCAGGTTCGGCTTGCCACCGCGGCCCAACCGCGCCCAACGCCGTTTCAGCGCCATCCCAGCGAGCATGCAGGCCTCCGACGAGCCGGTCGTCGAGCAGCCCATGATGTCCGTGGGATCGGGCGCGTTCCACAGGTCGGCGAGGATGTTCACGCAGCGCCGCTCGAGCTCGGCCGTCTGCGGGTACTCGTCCTTGTCGATCATGTTCTTGTCGACGCACTCCGCCATCAGCTCCCGCGCCTGCGGCTCCATCCACGTGGTGACGAAGGTGGCGAGGTTGAGCCGCGCGTTGCCGTCGAGCATCAGCTCGTCGCGCACGAGCTGCAGCGCGGTGTCCGGCGGCAGCGAGTCTTCGCGCAGCTTGTCGTGCGGCATGACGAACCCCGCCGCCAGCGCCGGGTTCGCCCCGGCGTACAGCGGGTTCGTCCCGGCCGTGCGGTCCGGGCGGGCGGCTTTCCCCTGATGCAAGACCATGTCACCGAACCTACTGCGAGTCGTCTCACCCGCCACGCGCGAAACGGGCCCTTCCGTGCCGGAAGGGCCCGTTCGTGGCGAAATGTCAGGCCTGCTGGGCCTGCCACATCCAGTGCGCCTCTTCCAGCGCCCGGGTGATCTCGATCAGCAGGTCCTGCGTCACCAGGTCGCTCTTGTCGGTCTCGTCGATGCGCTGGCGGAGCCGCTCGATGAGCGCCGCGAGGATGTCGACGATCGCGGCGACCGTGGACTCGACCGACTGCCAGTTGTCCGGGTACTCGGGCACGCCCGAGCTCTCGACGACGGTCTTCGCCTTGCCGTTCGGCGAGACGCCGATGGCGTTCGCCCGTTCCGCGACCTCGTCGACGTACTGGCGCGCGGTGTTGACCAGCTCGTCGAGCTGCAGGTGCGCGCTGCGGAAGTTCGAGCCGACGACGTTCCAGTGCGCCTGCTTGGCGATGAGGGAGAGGTCGACCAGGTCGACCAGCGTCGCCTGCAGGGCGTTGCCGGTGATCTCCTTGTCGGCCTCGGACAGCGGGCTCTTGATCGGAGACTTGCTCATCTGGACATCCCTTCCTCGGACTGGTTCGGACCGGACGCGGCGGGTCAGACGGCGGCGGAGAGCGCGACCTCGATGTTCCCGCGGGTCGCGTTCGAGTACGGGCACACCTGGTGGGCCTGCTCGACGAGCTGGTCGGCCTGGGCCTGGTCGAGACCCGGCAGCGACACCTTCAGCGCGACGCCGAGGCCGAACCCGACCTCCTGCTTGAGCACGCTGACCTCCGCGGTCACCGTCGAGCCGTTCAGCGGCACCTTGGCCTGGCGGGCCACCAGCTGCAGGGCGCTGTGGAAGCAGGCCGAGTAACCGGCGGCGAAGAGCTGCTCGGGGTTGGTCTTGTCGCCACCCGGGCCGCCCATCTCCTTCGGGATGGCCAGCGACTCGTCGATGACGCCGTCGGAGGACGTCACTTCGCCGTTGCGGCCGTCGCCGCGTGCCGTCGCCACCGCGGTGTAAAGCGCCTGACCCATGCTCAGCCTGCCTTCGGTTCCGGACGCCCCACAGCGGACGTCTCACTGGGCACAACATCCCGTAGTACCGGAACGGTGCCCCCACATGGCAGGCATCACGTCGTTTTATTTACCCGGCGCCCCCCGGGCAAAACCTCATGCGGTACGCGTCACCGCGAATTCCGCGACCTGCCGCCCGATCAGGCGAAGGGTGCGGACGCTCTTCTCGTCCGACGCGCCGCCGGCCTCGTCGAACTTGGTCTCGGCCGAGTTGATGGAACCGCCGAGCGGGGTGGCCCAGCCGCGTAGCGCGTGCGTGATCGTGCGCAGCTGTTCGAGCGTGGTGACCGCGGCCTGCCAGCCGTACGCGACGGCGGCGAGGCCGACCGCGCGGCCGTCGAGGTAGGGACGGGTGTCCTGGCGGAGGTCTTCGACGTAGTCGAGGGCGTTCTTGACCAGGCCGGACAGCGCGCCGTGGTAGCCGGGCGAGACGACGATGAGCCCGTCCGCCTGCCGGATGGCCTCGACGAGCCGCGTCGCGCGCTCGTCGCGCTCGGGCACGCCGGCGTCGTAGAACGGCAGCACCAGCTCCGGGCCGGGGATCAGCCGGGTCCGGACGCCGATTTCGGCCGCGCCGTCGAGCGCGATCTGCAACGCGCGTTCGGACTGCGAGCCCTCGCGCAGAGAGCCGCCGATCCCGAGCACGTTCACCGTCCTGGCTGAAGTCACGTTTTCCAGGCTAACCCCTCTACTTAACTGGAGGACCAGACTCTGGGACCGAGGTCCCGGTCACAGCTGGACCTGTTACCTACTGGCAAGTAACGTCCTGGGCGGCCCCGACGCTCCAGGAGGAACCATGGCGATCCCGCTCCCGACCCGTGTCCAGGCGGCCGCGTCCCAGCTCGCGTTCTGGCTGCCCACGCCGGTGCGGCGCGCGGTCGCGGGCCGCCCGGTCCGCATCGACGGCCAGGACCTCGCGCTCGACGCCCAGCTGCTGCTCCGGCTCCAGAAGATCGCCCGCGCCGAGCTCGTGCGCGGCTCGGTCGAGAAGTCGCGCGCGCTGCTCGACCAGGGCAGGCACCTGGTCAGCGGCAAGCCGATCGAACCGGTGTCGGTACGGGAAATCGCCGTGCCGACTCCGGATGGCGACCTGCCTGCGACGCTGTACACGCCGGTCGGGCTACCCGAGAAGTCGCCGCTGCTGGTGTTCTTCCACGGCGGCGGCTGGGTGATCGGCACCCGCGCGAGCCACGACAACGCCGTCCGGTTCCTGGCCAAGCACGCCGGGGTGCGGGTGCTGTCGATCGAGTACCGGCTGGCCCCGGAGTTCCCGTTCCCGGCGGCGACGGAAGACGCGCTGGCGGCGTTCGAATACGCGGTGGCCAAGGCGGGCGACCTCGGGGCCGACCCGGCCCGGATCGCCGTCGGCGGGGACAGCGCGGGCGGCAACCTCGCCGCCGTCACCGCCCAGCAGGCCGTGCGGCGCGGCGGCCCGGCCCCGGCGTTCCAGCTGCTGATCTACCCGGCGACGGACTTCGCGCGGCGCTACCGCTCGCAGGACCTGTTCGCCGAGGACCTGTTCCTGACCGACGTGCACATGAAGTGGTTCGAAGGCCACTACGTGCCCGAAGGCACCGACCTGACCGACCCGCGGCTGTCACCGCTGCACGCGGACGACCTGAGCGGCCTGCCGCCGGCCCTGGTCGTCACGGCCGGGTTCGACCCGTTGCGCGACGAGGGCGAGGCGTACGCCCAGAAGCTGCGCGAAGCGGGCGTCGACGTCGCTCTCCGCCGCCACGACGACCTGATCCACGGGTTCATCAACTTCACCGGCGTCGGCACCCGCTTCCGCGAGGCCCTGGCCGAGATGGCCGGCGCGCTCCGGCAGGGTCTGTCCAAACGGGACTGACGCCGCCGCCGGATGTCCTGAACGACTCGTTCAGGTCGTCGGATGTCCTGAACGAGTCGTTCAGGACATCACAACCCCCGGAACGGGACGAACCCGGAGCCCGGCGCGGAGAAATGTCCGCGGCCGGGCTCCGGGCCCCCCTGTTTTCGGTGGCTACGACCCTGGCACCGGCAGCGGTGGCAGCGGCAGCGGCGGCACCGGCAGCGAGCCGAGCAGACCGCTCAGGATGCCGGTGAGGGCACCCAGCAGGGCCTTCAGGAGGTCGCTGACGATCTTCAGCGGACCGGGCAGGTCCGGGATCGGCGGCAGCGGCAACGGCGGCAGCTGGCGCGGCTTCGCCGTCGGGTTGGCCAGCAGCCGGGCGGACTCGTCGGCCCGGCCCTTGGCCAGGCCGGCCAGCTGCTCGGTGTCGGTCTGGACCGTGTAGCGCTTCCCGGCCGCGATGTCCGCGAGCACCGGGCTCAGCTGCCCCAGGTCCGCACGGGTGGCGCCGACGTTGCTCGCGTAGGCCACCTTGGTCAGGTCGTCACGCATCTGGAGCACTTGGGCGGCGAGGGCCTGGGTGCTGGAGGAACCCTTGCCCCCCTCGGGGCTGGCCGACGCGATCCCCGCCGTCGCGACCGCGAGCAGACTGCCTGCGGCCACCATGGCGATGGATCGACCGATCTTGCCTTTCATTCCTAACCTCCTGCCTCGGGAGACCTGACGGGATAAATCGATACCCCCCGTGTCGGAGATAAGCCACCCGATCACCGGTTAGAGACGTTTTCTAACCCTTACGTGCCGGATGCGAATGAAGGGAACTGAACCGCAATTGATTAACGGCGAAACCTTGCCCGTCCCCCTGAAGATCATCATGACCGATTCCGAGGATCACTACTGGTAGCCTGGGTCCACTATGGAGCAGCGCGGTCACTCACGCGAGTGTAAACGGTGATCATTTAGCTTCATCACTCCGTCGGACCGCGTGTCACGACTGCTCCAGATGGGGCGTCCCCCACGCTCGCATCGCCACCCACACGGTTCTCCCCGAGGTGGAGGCGGAAATGCGAAATCAATTCCCGTCTCCGGTCAGAGCGGCAGCCCCGCGTCCAGGTGAGCCAGCGCCTGGTCGAGGATCACCAGGGTGTCGGCCTCGGGATCCGCCGCGGCACCGGCGAACGCGGCCATGACGACGCCGACCACCGCCCCCGCCCAGTTGCGGACCTCGAAGTCGTCCACGGCCCGCCCGGTGCGCCGCGCGGCCATCCCGGCCAGCAGGTCGATCCCCTCGGCGAACTTGTCCATCACGGCGGTGCGCAGCTCCGGCTCCCGGAACACCAGCACCTGCCGCTCGCGTTCCCGCTCCCAGTCTTCGGGCGGGATCTGCGTGCGGATGGCGTCCGCGGTCGCCCGCAGCGCGGCGGTCGGGCCGAGCTCGGCCGGCTGGGCCAGCGCGGCTTCGATGAGCACCGGGTCGAACGGGTCGTAGAGGACGGTCGCCTCCTTCGTCGGGAAGTACCGGAAGAAGGTGCTGGGCGAGATCTCCGCCGCGGCCGCGATCTGCTCCACCGTCGTCGCGCTGTAGCCCTGCTCGTGGAACAGCCGCAACGCGTGCCGCTGGATCGCGGCACGCGTCCTGGCCTTCTTCCGTTCGCGCAGTCCCTGCGGCTCAGATGGCGACGACGTCATGCTCCGATTCTCGCGGCTGCACTCCCGCGGCTTCCCGCCCGGGCAGGAACAGCAGCGCCAGCACGGCGGCGGCCACGCCGAGACCGGCGCACACCCACAGCGTCGCGGCCATACCGTCGGTGAACGCGACTCGCGCGGACTCCGCCAGTGCGGGCAGGTGCAGCTTCTCCGCGACGGCGACCGCACCGGACGCGCTGCCGCGCACCGCGTCGGCCACCGGCCCGGGCAGACCGCCGACGGCGACGCCGTCGCGGTAGACGCCGTTCAGCACGGTCCCCAGCACCGCGACGCCGATGGTGCCGCCGACCTGGCGCAGCACCTGGATCAGCGCCGAACCCGCCCCCGACCGGCCCTCGGTGAGCGCGCCCATCGCCATGGTCATCAGCGGCGGCAGCGTGCAGCCGGTGCCGAGGCCGATGACGGTCTCCCAGCCGGCGGTGGCGCCGTAGCCGTCCGACGGCGAGGTCGTCGAACCCCAGGCCAGCCCGGCCGCGAGCAGCACGAACCCGCCGGTGACGACCACGCGGACGCCGAGCACCGCGACCAGCCGCTCGGCGATCTTCGCCGCCACCAGCATCCCGCCGATCAGCGGCAGCAGCCGCACGCCGGTCTGCAGCGCGTCGGCGCCCTGGACCGCCTGGAACAGCTGCGGGAGCACGAACAACAGGCCCATCAGCGCGAAGGACGCCATCGTGGCCAGCACCGCGCCCCAGACGAACCGTGGTTCGCGGAACAACGCCAGGTCGGTGAGCGGCGCGGCCACCCGCGTCTGGGTCCAGCAGAACACCGCCACGAGCGCGGCGCCCAGCGCGATCAGGCCGTACGTCACCGGGTCGGCCCAGCCGTGCTCGCCGGCGTGGACGAAACCGTAGGTCAGCGCGACCAGCCCGGCCGCCGAGAGCGCGATGCCGGCGAAGTCGATCCCGCCCTGGCCGGAGCCCCGGGTGAGCGGCACGAGGAACAGCACCGCGACCACGCCGACCACGGTCAGCGGGACGTTGACCAGGAACACCGAGCCCCACGCGAAGTGGTCCAGCAGCCAGCCGCCGAGCAGCGGACCGAGCGGGATGCCGAGGAACATCGCCATCACCCACGTCGTCAGCGCCTTCGCCCGCTCCTCCGGCGGGAACAGGATGTTCAGCAGCGAGAGCGACAGCGGGATGAGGAACGCGGCGCCGGCACCGAGCACGACGCGGGCGGCGATGAGCTGCCCCGGTGAACCGGCGTAGGCGCACCCCAGCGAAGCCAGCCCGAACACCAGGAGGGCGCCGAGCAGCAGTTTCTTCGGGCCGAACCGGTCGCCGAGCAGGCCGGCCGGCAGCAGCAGGGCGGCCAGCGCCAGCGTGTAGGCGTTGCCGAACCACTGCAGCTGCGTGGTCGTGGCGCCGAGGTCGACGGCCAGCGTCGGCACGGCGACGTTGAGCACGGTCAGGTCGAGGCCGACGGTCAGCAAGCTCACCGCGAGCGCGCCGAGTGCCCACCACCTGCGGGGATGTGGTTGAGTCATAGCGACCCCCAATTGATAGTGACTACCAAATGAGAGTAGCTCTCAAAATCTCCGGACGCCAGGGGTTGAGCACGTAAACGAGTTGCACGCGCGTACCACCTTGGGTTCTCATCGAAGGCGTGTCGATGCAGCCGTACCGCCGGGTCCTCTCCGTCCCCCGCGTCCCGTCGACGATGGCTCTGATGTTCCTGGCGCGGCTGCCGATGACCATGAACGGCGTGCTGATGACGCTGTACATCGTCACCGGGCTCGGCCGCGGCTACGGCGCCGCCGGGCTGGTCGGCGCCGGTGTCACGCTCGGGATGGCGGCCGGCGCGCCGCTGCTCGGCCGTTGCCTGGACCGGTACGGGCTGCGCCCGGTGGTCGCGGTCTGCGGTATCGGGACGACGGTGTTCTGGGCCGCCGCACCGCACCTGCCGTACCCGGCGCTCGCCGCGGTCGCGGTTCCGGCGGGGATGCTTTCGGTGCCGGCGGGCTCGCTGGCCCGGCAGGTCCTGGCGGCGCTGGTACCGCTGTCGGAGCGCCGGGCGGCGTATTCGCTCGACACCATCTCGATCGAGGCGACGTTCATGATCGGCCCGGCGGCGGGCATCGCGGCGATCACGGCGTTCTCCCCGACCTGGACGCTCACCGCGCTCGGCGTGCTGTTCGGCGGCACGGCGTTCCTCATCTGGCTGGTCGACCCGCCGCTCCGCGAGGAGGTGGCCGAGCCGGAGCCGGCCGGCGCCCGGCCACGGCTGCGCAGCTGGCTCACCGGACGGCTGGTGGCCACGCTGCTGATCGCCGCCGGCGCGTTGTTCGTGCTGGTCGGCACCGAGCTGGCGACGCTGGCGGCCCTGCGCGCGAACGGCGACCTCGAGGTGACGGGGCTGGTCATCGCGGTGATGTGCGCGGCCTCGATCCTCGGCGGCATCGTGCACGGCGCGGTGCGGCGGTCGCTGCCCCAGGGCGTGCTGATGTTGCTGCTGGCGTTGCTGGTGGTGCCGGTCGGGCTGGCCGACCACCCGTGGTGGCTGCTGATGCTGGTGCTGATCCCGACGAACCTGGTCTGCGCCCCGACCCTGGCGGCGACGACGGAGACGGTCAGCCGGATAGCGCCGCCGCAGGTCCGCGGCGAGGCGATGGGGTTGCAGGACGCCTCGACCCGGCTGGGCCTGGCCCTGGGCGGCCCGGTGGTCGGCTTCGCGATAGACCACTCGAGCCCGGCGTGGGGTTTCGCGGCGGCGGGACTGGGCGGCCTGGTCCTGGCGGCGGCCGGCCTGCTGCGCCGCCGCTCACCGGCCCCCGCCCCGGAACCGGCCCTGGCCGACAGCCGCAGCTAGCGGGCTCGCGTCCCGGGCCGGCTCATGCGCCCCAATGTGGCGTTCGGTGCGTCTGACGCACCGAACGCCACATTGGGTGCGTCCAACGCAACCAACGCCACATTGGGGCGCTTGGGGATCAGGTCGCTAGCCGCAGGCCGCGCGCAAAGCGTCGAGCTTCTTGACGTTGCGCTGCACCCACTTGGCCACGACGCCCGCGTCCTCGATGCGTTCCTTCTGCACCTCGACGTACGAATCGGCCATGCCGAGCAGCGCGTTCTTGACGTCCTGGTCCTGGACGTTCCCCGCCAGCTCGCGCAGCCGCCGCTCCTTGTCCTCGGCTCGCGCCTTGAACTTCGCCGGGTCGACCAGCGGGTTCAGGTCGGCCAGGCCGAGCGCCTCCGCGCACGTGCCGACCTTGTCCGCCGTCTTGCTCCCCTGGTCGACCGCGCTGCCGACCTGGTCACAGCCGCTCAGCAGCAGAGCCGCCGCGGCCAGCAGCGCGGCCGTCGTTCCACCCCTCGTCATCCGGCCAAGGTACCGCTCAGCCCTTGACGCAGACCACCTGCTTGAGGTGCGCCACCACCTCGACCAGGTCCGTCTGCGCGCGAATCACCGAATCGATGTCCTTGTACGCCGCCGGGATCTCGTCGACCACGCCGGAGTCCTTGCGGCACTCGACGCCCGCCGTCTGCGCCGCGAGGTCGTCGGCGGTGAACAGCTTCTTCGCCCTGGTCCGCGACATCCGGCGGCCCGCGCCGTGCGAAGCCGACTGGAACGACGAGTCGTTGCCCAGGCCGCGGACGATGTACGAACCCGTCCCCATGCTGCCGGGGATGATCCCGAGGTCACCCGAGCCCGCCCGGATCGCACCCTTCCGGGTGACGAGCAGCTCGACGCCGTCGTAGGTCTCCTCGGCGACGTAGTTGTGGTGGCAGGAGATCGCGTCGTCGTAGGTGACCTGCGGAAGCTCGTCCCGGACCGCCTGCTTCACCAGCGCGACCATCGTGGCGCGGTTGCGCGCCGCGTAGTCCTGCGCCCAGAACAGGTCGCGCCGGTACGCCGCCATCTCCGGCGTGCCCGCGACGAACACCGCGAGGTCCCGGTCGGGCAGGTCGGCGTTGTGCGGCAGCTTGCGCGCGACGGCCATGTGCCGCTCGGCCAGCTCCTTGCCGATGTTGCGCGAACCCGAGTGCAGCATGATCCAGACCCGGCCCTCGTCGGCACCGCCCTGCTCGAGGCAGATCTCGATGAAGTGGTTGCCGCCGCCGAGGCTGCCGATCTGCCGCGCGGCGCGGTCGTGCAGCTCCTGGACGCCGGGGTGCAGCTCGCCGAAGCCCTGCCAGAACGCGTCCCAGCCGCCGACGCCGTGCACCTTGGCCGGGTTCACCGGCGTCTTGTGCAGCCCGAACCCGACCGGCACGGCCGACTCGACGCGCCGGCGCAGCTTGCCGAGGTCGTCCGGCAGATCGCTCGCGGTGAGCGACGTCCGGACGGCGCTCATCCCGCAGCCGATGTCGACCCCGACGGCGGCCGGCGAAACGGCGTCGCGCATGGCGATGACGCTGCCGACGGTCGCGCCCTTGCCGTAGTGCACGTCGGGCATCACGGCGACGCCGTGCACCCACGGCAGGTTCGCGACGTTGTGCAGCTGCCGCATGGCCTGGTCCTCGACCGACGCGGGGTCCGCCCACATCCGGATCGGCACGCGGGCGCCGTCGACAGCGGTGTACATGGTTTCCTCCCCTTGAAGTGCTTGCGGGGCCCAGGATCCCCCGTGGGATCGGATCGGACAAGGCGATTTCCGATCGTCCACTGTGGAGGACATCGGGCTTCGGGGTGGTGGGCTCTCAGCGATGGTCCGATGTCCTGAACGACTCGTTCAAGACGCCCGACGACAGGAACGAGTCGTTCAGGACATCGCGAACCCGTCCCCGGCGGACGGCTTTGCCGGAGCCGCGGCGTTGCCTTGGCTGGGACGCGATTTCTTCGTGAGCAAAAAGAAATCCGCCGGATCGATCCTTCGTGCACAATGAGCCGACCGTCCGGGGAGGGGCGGCTTGGGGAGGATCGATCCATCGTGAAGACTTCGTGGCGCGCGCTCGTCGCCGTCGCCCTGCTGGCCGGGTTCCCGGCTCTCGTGTTCCTGGTCGTCGGCGGCCTGGCCGTGGCCGAGTACTTCTTCTTCGTCCACCACTCCGGCATCCTGGCGATCAAGCTCGGCATCGTCGCGGTGCCGGTGTCGTACGCGCTGCTCAAGGCCCTGTTCGCGATCGAGCGGACGCGGGGGGACGCCGGGAGCGGCGTGCCGGTGACGCGGGCGGACGAGCCGGCGCTGTGGGCGCTCGTCGAGGAGCTGGCCGCCGCGGTCGGCACCCGGCCGCCGGACACGATCACGCTGGTCAGCGAGGTCAACGCCGGGGTGCGCGAGCGGACCGGGTGGCTCGGCCTGCGCGTGCGGCGGCGCGAGATGTTCATCGGCGCGCAGCTGCTCGCCGGGCTGCGGCACGACCAGCTGTGCGCCCTGCTCGGACACGAACTCGGCCACTACGGCAACAACGACACCCGGCTGGCCGGGCTGACCTACCGCGGCCGCCGGTCGATCGAGCGCGCACTGATCGGCCTCGGCGGCGACGGCTGGTTCGAAGGCCTGGTCCGCAAGCTGTTCGTGCTCTACGCGAAGCTGTACTTCGCGGTCTCCGCCGCGGTCTGCCGCCGCCAGGAGCTCGCCGCCGACGCCGCCGCGGCCCGCGTCGCCGGCACCTCGGCGATGACCAGCGCGCTGCGCGAGATCGAAGTCCTCGACGTCGCCTGGAACTTCTATTTCGACCGCTATGTCCCGATCGGCTGGGACGCCGGCTACCTGCCCGACCGGCTGGCCGGCGGCTTCCAGTCGCTGCTCGCCGACGAAGCACGCGCCGAGGAGTTCGGCCGCGTCCGGCAGCACCCGCCGGCGGAGGAGATTTCCCGCTACGACACGCACCCGCCGACGGCCGAGCGGATCGCGGCACTCGAGGCACTTCCGGAGATCCCGGGTCGCCCGGACGGCGGTCACCCGGCGAGCGAAATCCTCCGTGACGCGGCCACGACGCTGGAGACGGCGATGGCTTCCGACTTTTCGGACAAGGCGAAGGCCAAGCGGCGCATCGGCTGGGACCGGCTGGTGGACCTCGGCGTCCGGCACTCCGTCACGCGCACCGCGGCCCAGATCCTGGGGCCCGGTGGGACGCTGGCGCAGGCCCTCGACCGCATCGACGCCGGCCGCGCCGTCGAGCTGGCCGACCCGGAGCTCGATCCGCCGGCGTCGGCCGGTCCCCGCGCCCGGCGCGAGTTCGCCGCCCCCTCGGTCCGCGAGCGACTGTCCACTGTGGTCGAGGCGTACCTGGCGGAAGCCGAGGTGGCGCACTGGAAGGTGTCCTGGTCCGGCCCGCCCGAATTCGTCGTCGACGAGCCGTACGGCAGCGAGCTGGCCCCGGCCCTCGACGCCGCGTCGGCCGAACACGACACCGCGCCGCTGCGCCGCCTGCTGACCGCCGCCGGCGCGCTGCCCGTCCGTTCTTGAGGAGAAACTGTGCTGTCGTTGTTCAATTCCAAGCGGCGCAAGGCCGCCATCGCGCTGGTGAAGGCCGCGAGGGCCCGCGGGATGAGCGTCGAGGACTACGCGAAGACGCTCTCCCCGGAGGAGCTCGCGCAGTACGTCCCCCAGGACGACAAGCCGAAGGTCGAGATGCCGGACGTCGCGCTGTGGGGTCTCCCGCCGGACAAGGAGGTGACGGCGGCGAAGTTCGTCGCCGACGCCCGCGTCGCCGAAGCCGTCGCGGCCTACCGCGCCGGTGACTGGCAGCCGGCGGCCGCGCTGCTCACCGACCTCGGCACCGGCTGGGACCGCCGGGCCTTCGCCGTGCAGCAGCTCGGGGACGCCGCCGCGGACGACGACGGGCCGCTGAAGGCGTGGCAGGCGTCCGGCAGTGCGGACGCCGCCGCCGTCAACGCCCAGGGCCTGGTCGCGCTGGCCTGGCAGATCCGCTCGTCGTACACCCCCGAGCACGTCTCCGAAGAGCAGTGGGCGGGGTTCTTCCGGGTGCTCGAGGACGCCGAAGCCGCGACGCGCGCCGCGACCGAAGCCGCACCCGAGGACCCGACCCCGTGGTGCACCATGCTCACCGTCGCCCGGGGCCGCCAGTACGAGAACGACGACTTCCGCGCGGTCTGGGCCGAGCTGGTGGCCCGCGACCCGCTCCACCGGCCCGCCCACGAGCAGGCACTGCAGTACTGGTGCGCCAAGTGGTTCGGCTCGCACGAGCAGATGTTCGCGTTCGCCGACGAGGCCCTCGAGAAGGCGCCGAAGCTCGCCGGCCTGGCCCTCGTCGCCGCGCACGAAGCGGAGGACAAGGGCGTCGAGGCCTGGAAGAGCGACCGGACCAGGCGCGCCCTGGACGTCGTCCTGCCCTGGCTGGACGGCGAAGGCCGGGACCACCCGGCGAACCTCCGCGACCGCGCGTACGCGGCGAAGGCGCTGGTGGCGAACGACCGCTGCGACGAGGCCGTCGAGCAGTTCAGGGTGCTCGGCGTGCACGCGGACGCGTCCGTCTGGGCCTACCGCGGCCGCCCGGAACGCGAGTTCCTGAAGACGCGCTACCTGGCCTGCTACGGCGCGACCCGGCCGTGAAGCGCGCGAAGGCCCCTCACCGCGACTCGGTGAGGGGCCTTCGGCGTGGTCGTCAGAGCTGCTGCGCCACCAGCTCCGCGATCTGGACGGCGTTGAGCGCCGCGCCCTTGCGCAGGTTGTCGTTCGAGACGAACAGCGCCAGCCCGCGACCGCCGTCGACACCCTGGTCGACCCGGATGCGGCCGACGTAGCTCGGGTCGTTGCCCGCCGCCTGCAGCGGAGTCGGGACCTCCGACAGCTCGACACCGGCCGCGTGCGTCAGCAGCTCCGTCGCGCGCTCGACCGACAGCGGCCGCTCGAACTCCGCGTTCACCGAGATCGAGTGCCCCGAGAACACCGGCACACGCACGCAGGTGCACGACACACCGAGGCCGGGGATGCTCAGGATCTTGCGGCTCTCGTTGCGGAACTTCTTCTCCTCGTCCGTCTCCAGCTCGCCGTCGTCCACAATGGACCCGGCCATCGGCAGGACGTTGAACGCGATCGGGCGGACGTACTTCTCCGGCTTGGGGAAGTCGATCGCCGCGCCGTCGTGGGTCAGCAGCGCCGCGTGCTCGGCGGCCGCCTTCACCTGACCGGCCAGCTCGTCCACGCCGGCCAGGCCGCTGCCGGAAACCGCCTGGTACGTCGACGCGACCAGCCGGACCAGCCCGGCCTCGTCGTGCAGCGGCTTCAGCACCGGCATCACGGCCATGGTGGTGCAGTTGGGGTTGGCGATGATCCCCTTGCGCGCTTCCTTGACGGCCTCGGGGTTGACCTCGCTGACCACCAGCGGCACGTCCGGGTCCATCCGGAACGCCGAGGAGTTGTCGATCACCGTGGCACCGGCCGCGGCGAACCGCGGCGCCTGCGCCTTCGACGTCGCCCCACCCGCGGAGAACAGCGCGATGTCCAAACCGGACGGATCCGCGGTTTCCGCGTCCTCGACCGTGATTTCGGTGTCCCGCCAGGGAAGCTTCGACCCCGCCGAGCGAGCCGAAGCGAAGTACCGGAGCTCGGCGACCGGGAACTCCCGCTCCGCCAGCAGCTTGCGCATTACCGCGCCGACCTGGCCGGTCGCGCCGACCACTCCGACCCGCAGCCCGTCCACCATCAGCGACCACTCCCCGCGTAGACCACAGCTTCCTCGTCCCCGCCCAGCTCGAACGCGTCGTGGATCGCGCGCACGGCGTCGTCCAGCTGCGCGTCCCGGATCAGCACCGAGATCCGGATTTCCGAGGTGTTGATGATTTCGATGTTCACGCCGGCCTCGGCCAGCGCCTCGCAGAACGTCGCCGTGACACCCGGGTGCGAGCGCATCCCGGCGCCGACCAGCGACACCTTGCCGACGTGGTCGTCGTAGAGGACCGACTCGAAGCCGATCTCCGCCTTGACCTTCTCCAGCTCCTTGACCGCCTTGGCGCCGTTGGCCTTCGACAGCGTGAACGTGATGTCGGTGCGGCCGGAGACCGTGCTGGACACGTTCTGCAGCACCATGTCGATGTCGATCTCGGCGTCGGCGATCACGCGGAAGATCCGGGCCGCGGCACCGGTGTGGTCCGGCACCCCGGTGACCGTGATCTTGGCTTCGGAGCGGTCGTGCGCCACACCGGTGATCAGGGCTTGTTCCACGGGGATCTCCTCGATAGAACCGGTCACCGTCGTGCCCGGCTTGTCACTGTAGGAAGAGCGGACTCGGATCGGGACGCCGTAGCGTCGCGCGTACTCGACCGAACGCAGGTGGAGGATCTTCGACCCGCTCGCGGCGAGCTCGAGCATTTCCTCGTAGGTGACGGTGTCGAGCTTGCGCGCGTCCGGCACCACCCGCGGGTCGGCCGTGTACACACCGTCCACATCGGAGTAGATCTCGCAGACGTCGGCGTTCAGCGCGGCGGCGAGCGCGACGGCGGTGGTGTCCGAGCCGCCGCGGCCCAGCGTGGTGATGTCCTTGGTGTCCTGCGCGACGCCCTGGAAGCCGGCGACGAGCGCGATGTACCCCTGCTCGAGGGCCTCGGTGACCCGGCTCGGGGTGACGTCGATGATCCGCGCGTTGCCGTGCACGGACGTCGTCACGACCCCGGCTTGCGAGCCGGTGAACGACCACGCCTCGGCACCCAGGGCCGCGATGGCCATGGCGACCAGCGAGTTCGAGATGCGCTCACCGGCGGTGAGCAGCATGTCCATCTCCCGCTCCGGCGGTGCCGGGTTGACCTGCTGCGCCAGGTCGAGCAGCTCGTCGGTGGTGTCACCCATCGCCGAGCAGACGACGACGACGTCGTTGCCCGCCTTCTTCGTCGCGACGATCCGCTCCGCCACGCGCTTGATCCGGTCGGCACTTTCCAGCGACGATCCGCCGTACTTCTGGACCACGAGGGCCACGCCCGAACCTCCTCGCGGGCCGGGCGGCTCCCTGGTGGGCACCGGAGAGCCCCCGCGTCCCATGATTTGACCAGGAGCCTACCGGGGCTGAGGCGGCCCGCCACCCTGTTGACGTGGGGCGGACTCCCTCGCCGGGTGTCTTGGAAGTAAATCTTCCGCAACACCAACGAAATGCGCGGAGCCCTTCCTCCCGAGTGACGCACAGCACTCGTGGGTAGTCTCGGCGGCGTGCGAAAGCCAGCTGTGACGAGCGTCCCGATCGCGACCCTGATGGCGGAACGGTGGAGCCCGCGGGCGTACGACTCTTCCGCGTCGGTCACCCCGGAGCAGGTGCGGGCGCTGCTGGAGGCGGCCCGCTGGGCGCCGTCGTTCGGCAACACCCAGCCGGCCCGCTACCTGGTCGGCGTCCGGGGAACGCCGGCGTTCGACGCGATCCTGGGCACGCTGAACTCGGGCAACCAGGCGTGGGCGCACCGGGCGAGCCTGCTGCTGATCGGCGTGATGGTGACGACGAACGAGAAGGGTCCGGTGCCGTACGCCGAGTACGGGCTGGGGCTGGCGTCGGAGAACCTCGTGCTGCAGGCGGTGGAGCTGGGGTTGATCGCGCACCAGATGGCGGGCTTCTCGCCGGACGCGGTGCGGGAGGCCTTCGCCCTGCCGTCCGACGCGGTCCCGAAGGTGGCGATCGCGGTCGGCTCCCCGGCCGCACCCGACGTCCTGGAGGATGACTGGCGGATCGAGCGCGAGAAGGCCGAGCGGGTGCGGCTGCCGCTGGAGGAGTTCGCGTTCACGGATCAGTGGGGCAAGCCCGCGCTCTGAAGTCCGTGAAGGCCTCCTTACCGGCTCTTATGGCCGGTAAGGAGGCCTTCACGGACATTGACGTCAGGAGGCTCCACCGACGCGGCGGATGACCTTGGCGAGGATCCCGGACACCACGAGCCAGAAGATCGCCGCGATGCCGTAGTTGACCAGGACGCGCAGCTTTTCGTCACTCGGCGTGAACAGGTCGCTGAAGCCGAGGGCCAGGCTGTCCGCCCAGGACTTGACGAACGAGACGATGCCGTTGTCCGGGTTGGCCGAGCCGACCGTGAAGATCACGTGGATCACCAGCAGCGCGGCGAAGACCAGGCCGATCCAGCGGACGATCGACGCCGCCAGCGAGGCCACCCTGCTCCCGGTCCGGCGCCAGTCGACGGCGGCGCGACGGGAGACTCGCGTCTCCTCCGACGACTCAGCGTGCTCACCCATGCCCGCAGTTTCGCACGGGACCACCCCGATTGCTACCCGCAGGTAACCGTTCTGGGGAACGCAACGCCTCCGTTGAGGGCGGCGGTGGGGGCATGGATGGACACGGTTACATTGCGGCCCGGCTTCCCTCACGCCGCGTTCCGTGGCTATGGTGGGGTCGTGGCGCGTGCTCTCCTGCTTCGCTGCCGCGACGGGGCCTGACCGGACCGGCTCCCCGTCGCGGGGCTTCGTGGTGCCGGTCGCACCCGTCGATCTGGAGACACCCCCATTCCCATGAGCAAGATCCGCAAGCCCTCTCGTCCCGCGCCCGCCGGCCAGCCCGCCTGGAACACCCAGCGCGGCACGTCCATGCCGGTCCACCGCTACCGCCCCTGGTACGACCTGGTCGAGAACATCGACCTGCCGGACCGCACCTGGCCCGAGAAGCGCATCGAGCGCGCGCCGCTGTGGTGCGCCGTCGACCTGCGTGACGGCAACCAGGCCCTGATCGACCCGATGTCGCCCGCGCGCAAGCGCAAGTTCTTCGACCTGCTCGTCCGCATGGGCTACAAGGAGATCGAGGTCGGCTTCCCGGCCGCGTCCCAGACGGACTTCGACTTCGTCCGCGAGATCATCGACGAAGGCGCCATCCCGGACGACGTCAGCATCCAGGTGCTGACCCAGTGCCGCCCGGAGCTGATCGAGCGCACCTTCCAGGCCCTGGACGGCGCGCCGCGGGCGATCGTCCACATCTACAACTCGACGTCGATCCTGCAGCGCCGCGTGGTCTTCCGCGAGGAGCGCGAGGGCATCAAGAAGATCGCGACCCAGGGCGCCGAAATGGTCGTCGACCTGGCCGCGAAGCACCCCGACACGGACTTCCGGTTCCAGTACTCGCCGGAGTCCTACACCGGCACCGAGCTGTCCTACGCGCTCGAGGTCTGCAACGCCGTCACCGACATCTGGCAGCCGACGCCCGAGAAGCCGGTGATCCTGAACCTGCCGGCGACCGTCGAGATGGCCACCCCGAACGTCTACGCCGACTCGATCGAGTGGATGAGCCGCAACCTGGGCCGCCGCGACTCGGTGATCCTCTCGCTGCACCCGCACAACGACCGCGGCACCGGCATCGCCGCCGCCGAGCTGGGCTACCAGGCCGGCGCCGACCGCATCGAGGGCTGCCTGTTCGGCAACGGCGAGCGCACCGGCAACGTCGACCTGGTCGCGCTGGGCATGAACCTCTACAGCCAGGGCATCGACCCGCAGATCGACTTCTCCGACATGGACGAGATCAAGCGGACGGTCGAGTACTGCAACCAGCTGCCGGTCGGCGAGCGCTCGCCGTGGGGCGGCGACCTGGTGTTCACCGCGTTCTCCGGCAGCCACCAGGACGCGATCAACAAGGGTCTCGACGCGCTGAAGGACGCCGCCGACAAGGCCGGCGTACCGGTCGACGAGTACCCGTGGGAGGTCCCGTACCTGCCGATCGACCCGAAGGACGTCGGCCGCACGTACGAGGCCGTGATCCGGGTGAACTCGCAGTCCGGCAAGGGCGGCGTCGCCTACATCATGAAGGCCGAGCACCAGCTCGACCTGCCGCGCCGCCTGCAGATCGAGTTCTCGAAGGTCATCCAGCGCTACACCGACTCCGAGGGCGGCGAGGTCGACCCGACGACGATGTACAACGCGTTCGCGGCCGAGTACCTGGAGCTGAAGACGCCGCTGGAGCTGGTCCGCCAGCACGTCCGCGACAACGGCGACGGCGAGTACGACATCACCGCGACCGTCCGCGTGGAGGGTGACGAGCACGAGATCACCGGCCGCGGCAACGGCCCGATCGCGGCGTTCTTCGACGCGCTGTCGACGGTCGGTTACGACCTGCGGCTCCTGGACTACAGCGAGCACACGCTCTCGCCTGGCGACGACGCGCGAGCCGCGTCGTACATCGAGTGCGCGATCTCGGACCGGGTGTTCTGGGGCATCGGCATCGACGCGTCGATCGTCACGGCGTCGCTGCGCGCGGTCGTCTCGGCGGTGAACCGCGCCAACCGGTGAAAGCGGAGCGGTTGGTCGCGCTGCTGTTCACGCTGCAACGGCGACGCAGCGCGACCGCCGCCGAACTCGCGTCGGAACTGGGCGTTTCCGAGCGCACGATGCACCGCGACCTGGCGGCGCTGCGCGACGCGGGCGTTCCACTGTGGACAGAGCAGGGCCGCCACGGCGGCTTCCGCCTGGTCGACGGCTGGCGCTCCGGGCTCGACGGCCTCACCGCGCGTGAGGCCGTCGCGCTCTTCGCGCTCGGGGTGCCGGACGCGCTCGCGGGGCTCGGCCTGGACACGGCGGGCAGCGCGGCGCGGGCGAAGGTGTCGGCGGGAATGCCCGCTGAGCTGCGGGAACACGCGGCTTTGGTGGCGGGACGGTTCCACCTCGACGCGCCGGGCTGGTTCGGCAGCGCCGACGAACCGCCGGCACTGGCCACGGTGGTCCAGGCGGTTTGGGCCCAACGGCGGCTCTCCGTCAGCTATCGCCGCCGCGACAAGGTCGCCTCGCGGGAGCTGGAGCCACTGGGGCTCGTGCTGAAGGCGGGCGTCTGGTACCTCGTGGCGCGGGTGGTGCCGGACGACGCGCTGCGGACCTACCGCGTCTCGCGGATCCTCTCGGTGGCCCAGCTCGGCTCCGCGTTCGAGCGGCCGCCGGACTTCGACCTGGCGCGTTGGTGGAGTGCGTCTTCGGCGACGTTCGAGCAGGTGGCGCGGCCGTTGCGGGTGAAGGCCCGGCTGCACCGCGTCGCCGTCCGCGAGTTGCGCCGCGTGTTCGGAAGCGAGCACGTGGCGGACACGGTGGTGTCGCTGGGAACGCCGGACGAGCAGGGCTGGGCCGAGGCCGAACTCGCCCTGGAAGACGACGAGATCGGCCTCGGCCAGCTGGTGGCGTTGAGCCCGGGGGTCGAGGTGCTGGAGCCGCCGGAGCTGCGAGCGGCGCTGGCCGCGATCGGCGCGGAAGTCGCCACCCGCAACGCTCAGCGGTAGCCCGTGGTGTCCGCGGGCTTGCCGGCATCGACGACCTCCGTTATGTACCGCCAGCTGTCCGGACGGCTGCCGTCGACGTCGTCCACGCCGTACTCCCTCGCCAGCCGGCCACTGCTCACCGTCCGCCCGGACCACCGGTGCCGGTCCGGGTCCGCGGCCAGCGCCGCCACCGTGCGCCCGCAGAACGTCGGCGTCTCCGACAGTTCCCAGAGGGGGACGCGCTCGCACGCGTCGCGCCAGTTGGCTTCCGTCACCCCGTAGCCCTCCAGCATCGCCTCCGAGCGCAGGTACCCCGGCGTGAACGCGACCGCGGTCGCCCCGAAGGAAGCCAGCTCCGCGGCCTCGCCGATGGCCAGCAGGTGCGCCGACGCCTTCGCGAGGTAGAACGGCAGCGAAGTGCCTTCGCGGTACTTCGCGTTGTACTCGGCCGTGCCGTCGGTCAGCTCGACGACCAGGCCGCCCGGGCGCTTGATCAGCAACGGCAGCAGGAAGTGGCTCGTGATCAGGTGCGCGTCGATGCCGAGGCGGATCATGCGCAGGCCCGCGTCCAGGTCGTGCTCCCACACCGGCTTGGCCCAGCCGAGGTGCTTGTCGCCGCCCCACAGGCCGTCGATCAGGACGTCGAGGTGATCGATCCGCTTGGCCAGCGCCTCGACCTCGTCCGGTACCAGGTGGTCGACGCGGATCGCCTCCGCCTGGCCGCCTGCCTTCTCGATCAGCTCGGCGGTCTCCTCGATCGTCTCGGGACGGTCCACTTCGGACCGTCCGGCGCGGGTGGTGCGGCCGGTCACGTACACGAAGGCGCCCGCACGGCCCAGTTCGACGGCGATCGCCCGGCTCGCGCCGCGCGTCCCGCCCGCCACCAGGGCGACTTTTCCGGAAAGTGTGTCCATGCGCCCAGCGTCACGGCGAACCATGACAACTCCTGGCATGGTTTCGCCGAGTCTGTGGACGAGCTGTCGGGTTGCTGTGAGAACCCGGTGATCGGGAGTGCTTCGCGGCGAGCGGGCGGTTAATGGAAGTGTGGACGGATCGACGGCGGGACTGGTGCTGCTGTTCGTCGTCTCGCTGGTGCCGCTGCTGCCCACCGAGGTGACCCTCCTCGGCATGGGCATCGCGGCGGCACAGGGCGGGACGTCGCTGGCACTGGTGATCGCCGTGGCGAGTGCCGGGTGCCTGGTGTCCGACCAGGCGCTCTACGCCCTCGGCCGGTTCGGTGGCCGGGCGGCGCTGGACCGGCTGAGCCGGCGGAAGAGTTTCGCCGCCGGGCTCGGCTGGCTCGACGGGCGGCTGCAGCGCCATCCCCGGCCGGTGCTGGTGGTCGCCCGCTGGTTGCCGTGTCATCCGGGGCTCCGCCCCGGGCCGGGGGCTCCGCCACCCGGACCCCCGAAAGAGGGTGTAAGGGCGGGACGATCGGCGCCCTCCTCGCCGGATCACTCCGGTGGCCGATGGCGGAGTTCTTCCCCGCGTCGGCCGTCGGCGTCACACTCTGGACGTCCTACGTGGCCTTCCTCGGCTACGCGGGCGGCCGGATGGTCACCGAACCCGGGATCAGCCTGCTGCTCTCCCTCGGCGTGGCGCTGATCCTGGGCTCGGTGATCACCTACAGCGTTCGCCGCAGCGCTAGAGCGATTTGACGGCGTCGAGGATTTCCGCGGGTTCGGTCCGTGTCGTGTAGTCCGGGTGGACGTCGACGAACCGGATCACCCGGTCGCGGCCGACCACCACGACCGACGGGTGGGCCAGTTCCCAGCCGCCGTTGTGCCGGTCGAGGTCGGCACCGATCTTGACCATGGTCGGACGCACGTCCTCATCGACGGTGAACGTCAGCCCGAACGCGCGGGCGACGACGTTGCCGACGTCCGAGAGCACCGGGAAGCCCAGCTCGCCTGCCTCCTTCACGGCCGCCGAGCCGTCCGGCAGCTGCGGGCTGATCGCGGCCAGGCGAGCCCCGTACTTCCCCAGCTCGGGAACCACTTCGACCTGGTACGTCCGCAGCGTCAGGTTGCAGTACGGGCACCACTGCCCGCGGTAGAAGACCAGGACGGCCGGGCCGGCGGCGGTCAGGTCGCCGAGGCTGACGGCGGTGCCGTCGGCATCCGGCAACGTGAAGTCGTCGGCGGTCGTGCCGATGGCGGCGAACTTCGCCGACTTCGCCAGTTCGACCAGGTCCTGCGGATGCTTCGTGAGCGTGGCCACCAGGTCGGCGGGCCACACCTTCATGCCCTGGGTCCGGAAGTCGGTCAGGGCGTCGTTGAGCGTCATGAATCCCCCAAACTCGTTGTACTGATCGGTACAGTGCGGCCGACTGTACTATTCGGTACATGGAGGCGCAAGCGGCGGCCACGACCCCGCGCGGCAAGCGGACCCGCGACGCGATCGTCGACGCGGCGGCCCAGCTGATGTACTTCGACGGCGTCGCGGGCACGAGCGTCGACAAGGTGCTCGCCAAGAGCGGCGCCGGAAAATCGCAGATGTACCACTACTTCAAGAACAAGGAGCAGCTGGTCGCGGCCGTGATCGACCGCTACCTCGAGCAGATCCTCGGCAACCAGCCCGCGATCTTCGAGCTGAGCTCCTGGGCCGACTTCGAGACGTGGACCGAGCAGCTCCTGGACGTCCACCGCCGGGCGGGCGGCCCGATCGCCTGCCCGCTGGGCAACCTCGCCGGAGAGGTGGGCGACAACCCGAAGCTCGCGCCGCTGGTCGACCAGGCTTATCGAAAGTGGGAGTCGCACCTCGAGCAGGGCCTGATCACGTTGCGGGACAAGGGAGAACTCGCACCCGACGCCGATCCGGCGCGGCTCGCCCAGGCCGCGATGACGTCCGTCCAAGGTGGACTGCTGCTGGCCCACATCCGGCACGACATCACGGCCCTCGAGGACGCCCTGCGCATCGCCCTGACGCACCTCCACAGCTTCAGGCCGTGAGCTGGGCGACCTCCGCGCGCAGTTCGTCGATCACCTTGGCGACGGCCGGGCGCTGCAGTGCGCCTGTGCGGCAGACGGCCTCGATGAGCCGGGCCGCGCGGATCCCCGCCAATGGCCGGCCGACCAGGCCACTATCGCGCCGGGTGTCCATTGTGTACCGCGGCAGCAGCGCGATCCCGTGGCCGGCGGCGACCAGCCGCTCGGTGATCCGGAAGTCGTTGATCCGCTGCACCACGACCGGCCGCACGCCGGTGCGGATCGTCAGGGAGCGCAGCACGTCGTCCACCGGGAAGCCGAAGTCGACGCTGATCCAGCGTTCGTCCGCGAGCTCGGCGAGCTCGACGCGGCGGTGACCGGCGAGCCGATGACCGGCCGGCAGCGCGACGTCGAGGGGTTCCCTCAGCAGCGGGACGACGTCGAGGCGTCCCGAATCGAACTCCGGCGCGTGCTCGTCGCGGTGCGCCACGACGACGTCGTAGTCCGCGACCAGGCCGGGCACCTCGGCAGGCGTCATGTCGACATCGCGGACGTCGACCTCCAGGCCGTCGTACCCGGCGACGCGGGTCAGCAGCCCGGGCAGCAGCATCAGCCCGGCCGACTGGAAGATCGCGATCCGCACCCGCCCGCGCGGCGCGCTGCGGTAGGTGTCCAGCTCGGACTCGGCCCGCTCGAGCGCGGCGAGCACCTCGTCGGCCCGGGCGACGAGCGCGCGACCGGCGTCGGTCAGCCGCAGTCCCCGCCCCGCCGGTTCGGTGAGCGGCAGGCCGACCTCGCCCTGCAGCGCACGCAGCTGCTGCGAAACCGCCGACGGCGTGCAGTGCAGCGCCCGCGCGGCCGCCGTCACGCTCCCGCGGTCGGCGAATTCCCGGAGCGTGCGCAGGCGACCCAGATCCACGGCGTCAGCCTACCGTGAAGTTCCACTACAAGGTTCCCCGGATTTCGGTGGCCACCACTTCAAGATCGTGATCTCTGGTTCACATCAGCCGCCCTCCAACATGGCCTCCAGGTCCGCGAGGTCACGTTTCATCTGGCTCAATTTCATCGAATCGATCATCGGGCCGAACTGCGACGAAATTATGTCCAATTCCACTTTTCGAGATCTGGCCAGGAGGCGAATGAGCGATTGCATGGTGGCACCCACTCCCTCGACATTGAGAGCGGCTCTCTCGAGATCTCTGATCCGTTCGTCTTCCGTGCGGCCGAGCTTCTCCACCACACCCCGGATCTTCGTGCATGGCGCGCCGAGAGCCGCTATCAGATTTCCATTGCGATGTGGCGTGTACGTAGCCGCGGTGATGCCTGCCAGGTCCGAAGGCAGCCCCGGAGGGTCAGAGCGATCGAAGATCATGAACGTGCGCTCGCGGCCGAGCGCACCAATGAAGAGACCGAGCTCGAACAGAACATTGTCCCTGGCGACAGCTCTTTCCTCGCCACGGGAAACCGTCAAGTCGTCTGCCGTCAGGACCAACAATGCGAAATCGAAACGGGACACAGCCAGGACCAAAGACTCCAGCGTTCCTTGCATCAGCCCGAAGATGCCCTGCGTCCAGAGCTCGACCTCACAGAACGGCTCCAGGACGACCTGGATCGCCTCGGCGACAGCCAGCCCCTCTGACGAGGATCCGACGAACAAGGCAGGACGACTCATCTGGCTCTTCCTTCGCCGTCGTGTTCCCCCGCGCCTCAGTCGGCGTTGGCAGCCGACTTGTTACGAGCAGCCAGGCTCACTGTGAAGTACCGCTACAAGGTTCCTGAAAATATTCTCGCTGGTTCTTCAACGTCGACGTTGCCAGAGTGAAGGCATGCCCACCCGTGATCGTCTGCTCGCCGTGCTCGTGGCCGTGCTCTGGGGCCTCAACTTCCTCGCCATCCACGCCACGCTCGGCCAGTTCCCGCCGGTGTTCGCGGGGGCGCTGCGGTTCGCCGTGATCGCCGTGCCGACGATCCTGTTCGTGCCGTGGCCGAAGGTGAAGGTGCGGTACCTGCTCGGCTACGGCCTCGGTTTCGGCACCGGGCAGTTCGCGTTCCTGTTCATCGCGATGGACACCGGGATGCCGACCGGCCTCGCGTCGCTGGTGCTGCAGGCGTCGGCGCCGTTCACCGTGCTCCTCGGCGCCGTCTTCCTGCGCGAACGCGTCACGCCGCACCAGCTCGCCGGGATCGCGCTCGCCGTGGCCGGGATGGCCGCGATCGCGTGGCAGCGGTCCGCGCACGCGGCGCTGCTGCCGATGATCCTGACGTTGCTGGCCGCGCTGAGCTGGGCGTTCGGCAACCTCAGCACGCGCAAGGCCGCGCCGGACAACCCGCTGCACTTCACGCTGTGGATGTCGGTGGTGCCGCCGCTGCCGATGTTCGCGCTTTCGCTCGTCATGGAGGACCCGGCCGCCCAGTGGCGGTCGCTGACGACGCTCGGGACGCCGACGGGCCTGACCGCGCTCGGCGGGCTGGCCTACGTCGTGCTGATCGGCACGGTCGTCGGCTCGGGCCTGTGGACGACGCTCATGCGCCGCAACGCGGCCGGCGTCGTGTCACCGTTCTCGCTGCTGGTGCCGGTGGTCGGGCTGACGGCGTCGTTCGCGCTGCTGGGCGAGCGGCCGAGCGGCCTGGAGATCGGCGCGGCCCTGGTCGTGATCGCCGGCGTGCTCCTGGGCTCGCTCCGGACGGCGCCCCAGCGCGAACTCGTCAAGGTCTAGGCCGCGGTCTCTTCCTGCTGCGGGGCTTCCGCGTCGCTCTTGTGCTCGCGGCCGAGGCGCTTCTTCATGACGACGAACACGACGGCGCCGATCACGACGGCCGCCACCAGGCCGTACTTGGAGAAAGCACCGAGCCACTTCTCGGCGACCTCGCCGACGTAGTAGATGAGGGCGGTCGTGCCGCCCGCCCAGGCGATGCCGCCGAGAGCGTTGGCGATCAGGAACTTCGGGTAGTGCATGCGCAGCGACCCGGCGAGCGGGCCGGCGAGGATGCGCAGGAACGCGATGAACCGGCCGAAGAACACGGCCCACATGCCGCGTTTGTTGAAGATCCGTTCGGCGTTGGCGATGTGCGTCGGCCCGAAGTGCTTCGGGAATTTCCGGCCGGCCCAGGCGAACAGCCGCTGCCCCCCGGTTTTCCCGATCAGGTAGCCGATGCTGTCGCCGATGATGGCGCCGGCACTGGCCACGACGCCGACCCACAACGGGCTCAGGGTGGGGTGGCTCAGGGTGAGCAAGGCGGCGCTGACCAGCACGACCTCGCCGGGGAGCGGGATGCCGAGGCTCTCGATCATGATCACCGCACCGACGATCAGGTACACCGAAAGCGGCGGGATCGTCTCCAGCCATTGGTCGATGTGCACTGCTCGTACCCCCTGGGTTCCGGAATCCGCTTTTTCGCAGAATACCGGGGGCCACGCGCTGCGGGCGGCCTACTCAGGTATGGGCCCGGGTCCTCCTCAAGGAGGGGTCCGGAGTTGTCCACAGGCTTCACCCCCATGTGGACAACCGGGTCAGCGGCCGGCCAAGGCGGCCGCCCGGGAGCGCAGGTACTCCTGCTCCGGCAGGCTCAACGTCCGCCCCGCCGCGGCCAGGTACGCCTCCCGAGCCCCCTCGATCTCCCCCGACAGTTCCAGCAGATGCCCCCGCACGGCATCCACCCGATGGTGTAAAGCCAACGCCGGGTCCGACGCCGCCGAAGACAGCTCCGCCAGCCCCGCCGCGGGCCCGTGGACCTGGGCGAACGCCACCACCCGGTTCAACGTCACCATCGGGCCCGGTGCCACCACCCGCAGCAGGTCGTACAGCGTCAGGATCTCCGCCCAGTCCGTTTCCTCCGCCGTGGGTGCCTCGTCGTGGACCGCCGCGATCGCCGCCTGCAGCTGGTACGGGCCCACCGGTGCCGACGACAACGCCTTCGTGATCAGCGAAACGCCCTCCTCGATGAACTCGGACATCCAGCGGGACCTGTCCTGCCGCGCCAGCGGCACCAGCGCCCCGGTCGCCGACACCCGGGCCGGGCGGCGGGCTTCCGTCAGGAGCATCAGCGCCAGCAGGCCCGTGACCTCCCCGTCCGTCGGCAGCGAAGCGTGCAGCTGACGGGTCAGGCGGATCGCCTCCGTCGTCAGCTCGACGCGGTTCAGCGCGTCACCCGAGCTGGCCGTGTGGCCCTCCGTGAAGATCAGGTACAGCACCTGCAGCACCGCGGAAAGGCGGTCCGACGACGGTGACTCGAACCGCTCGCCGCGCAGCGACCGCTTCGCGCGGCTGATCCGCTGGCCGATCGTGGCCTCCGGGACCAGGAACGCCCGCGCGATCTCCGCCGTCGTCAGGCCGCCCACCGCACGCAGGGTCAGCGCCACCTGTGACGGCTGCGTCAGCGCCGGGTGGCAGCACAGCAGCAGCAACGTCAGCGTGTCGTCGACCCCGGACACCGGTGGCGGATCCGGTTGCCAGGCCGCCGCCTCCTCACGCCGTTGCCGGGCCGTGTCGCTGCGCCACTGCTCGATCCGGCGCCGGGACGCCGTCGTGATCAGCCACCCTTTCGGGTGGTCCGGGACCCCCGAGGACGGCCACTGCCGGAACGCCGCCAGCAACGCCTCCTGGGCGGCGTCCTCGCACGCCTCGAAGTCGCCGTAGCGCCTGACCAGCGCCATCGTGACCTGGGGCGCCAGCGAGCGCAGCAACTCCGGGATCACAGGTCCGTCCCGTGCAGCCCCATCACCGGCCGCACCTCCACCACCCCGAACGACGCCTCCGGGATCCGCGCGGCGATCTCCACCGCCCGGTCGAAATCCGCGCAGTCCAGCAGGTAGAAGCCGGCGAGGAACTCCTTGGCCTCGGCGAACGGCCCGTCGGTCGTCAGCGGGGCACCACCCGAGACGCTGACCCGCTTCGTCATTTCCGGGAAGGCGAGCCGCTCGGAGACGATACGCTCACCGGACGCGTCGAGATCGTCGTTGAGCTGCTGGTAGTAGGCCAGCCCGGCGGCCTGCTGTTCGTCGCTCATCCCCTCCCACGCCCGGCGGGACTCGGGATTGCCGTAGATCAGGACCACGTACTTCATCGTCGCCTCCCGGAAAGAAGAATGGCATGACCGGGCACGACGAGAAGCAGATTCGCGCGCTGATGGCGGCACGTGAGGTGGCGATGGCGGAACGTGACGCCGAAACCCTCGGGTCGCTCTACTCACCGGACGTCGCGGCGTTCACCCTCGCGCCACCCCTCGTCCAGCCCGGCACGGACGTCACCGCGGGCTTCGACCCAGCCGTCGACCTGACGCCCTGAAACGTCTTGAACGACTCGTTCCTGTCGTCTGGCGACAGGAACGAGTCGTTCAAGACAACCGCGGCTTCAGAGGATTTCGGCGGAGGTGCCGATGTCCGGCGGGCCCAGGTCGGGGTTCAGCGCCCCGGTGAGCTCCACCAGCTCCGGCTCCACCTCGTGCGGCTGGATGCGCCCGTCGCGGATGTCCTCCGCGTAGTGGCACGCCACCCGGTGACCGCCGCCGATTTCGCGCAGCTGCGGGCGGTCGGTGTCGCACAGGCTCGCCTGCCGCCACGGGCAGCGCGTGTGGAAGCGGCAGCCCGACGGCGGGTTCGCCGGCGAGGGCAGGTCACCGGCGAGCAGGATCTGCTCGCGGGTGTCCTCGACCTGCGGGTCCGGCACCGGGATGGCCGACAGCAGCGCCCGCGTGTACGGGTGCAGCGGCTCCCGGTACAGCGAGTCCGCGTCGGTCTCCTCGACCAGCGCACCCAGGTACATCACGCCGATGCGGTCGGAGATGTGCCGCACCACCGCGAGGTCGTGCGCGATCACCACGTACGTCAGCCCGAGCTGGTCCTGCAGGTCCTCCAGCAGGTTCACCACCTGGGCCTGCACCGAAACGTCCAATGCGGACACCGGCTCGTCGGCGACGATCAGGTCCGGCTCCACGGCCAGCGCCCGCGCGATGCCGATGCGCTGGCGCTGCCCGCCCGAGAACTCGTGCGGGTACTTCCGCAACGCCGTCTCGGGCAGGCCGACCGCCGACAGCAGCTGCCGCAGCCGCCGCTGGGTGGCCTCCTTGTCCTTGTCGAGGCCGTGCGCGCGCATGCCCTCGAGCAGGATGGACTCGACCGACTGGCGAGGGTCCAAACTGGACAGCGGGTCCTGGAAGATCATCTGCATCCGGCGCCGGGCCTTCCGCAGTTCCTCACCCTTGAGGTGGGCGACGTCGGTGCCGTCGAACACCACGTGGCCGTCGGTCGGCTCGTTCAGCCGCAGGATCGCGCGGCCCAGCGTCGACTTGCCGCAGCCGGACTCGCCCACCAGGCCGTAGGTCTCGCCGCGGCGGATGGCCAGGTCGACGCCGTCGACCGCGAAGACGTGGCCGACCGTCCGGTCGAACACGACACCGCTCTTGATCGGGAAGTGCACCTTGAGGCCGGTGACCTCGAGGAGCACTTCACCACCGGGACGGGTCATCGGGTTCCTCCTCCCGCGGCGACCGCGGGCCGCACGGGGTTGTGACAGCGCAGCAGGCCGCCCTGGTCGGGCACCAGCCGCGGCTGGACCTCGCGGCAGACCGGCAGCGCGTTCGGGCAGCGCGGGGCGAACGCGCACCCGTGGTCCCACGGGATGTTGTCGGCCACCGAACCCCGGATGGGGATCAGCTTCTCGCCGCGGCCCGCGTCCAGGCGCGGGATCGACGCGAGCAGGCCGTGGGTGTACGGGTGCCGCGGCTCGGCGAACAGCTGGTGCCGCTGCGCCCGCTCGACGATCTTGCCGCCGTAGAGCACGTTGACCTCGTCGCAGAGCCCGGCGACGACGCCGAGGTCGTGCGTGATCATGATCAGCGCGGTGCCGGTGTCCTGCACCAGTTCCCGCAGCAGCGCGAGGATCTGCGCCTGGATGGTGACGTCCAGCGCCGTGGTCGGCTCGTCGGCGATGAGCAGCCGCGGGCGGCACGCCAGCGCGATCGCGATCAGCGCGCGCTGCCGCATCCCGCCGGAAAGCTGGTGCGGGTACTCGGAAAGCCGCCGTGACGGGTCCGGGATGCCGACCTTGCCCAGCAGGTCCACCGCTTCGACGGACGCCGTCTTGCGCGACATCCCGCGGTGGCGCTCCAGCACCTCGGTGATCTGCAGCCCGATCGGGATGACCGGGTTCAGCGAGGACAGCGGGTCCTGGAACACCATGCCGAGGTCGCGGCCGCGGCGGTCGCGCATGTCCTTGTCGGACAGCTTGAGCAGGTCCGTGCCTTCGAACCGCACGGAACCGCTGACCTTGTTGCCGCGCCTGGCGAGCAGCCGCATGATCGCCAGCGACGTCACGGACTTGCCGCAACCGGACTCGCCGACGAGCCCGACCGTCTGGCCGGGTTCGACGTCGAAGCTGATGCCGTCCACCGCGGTGAACGGCCGCTCGCCACGGCGGACGAAGTCGACCTTCAGGTCGCGGACTTCGAGGAGTGCCATGGGGAAATCACCGCCTGTTCTTCGGGTCGAGGGCTTCGCGGAGGGACTCGCCGAGCAGCGTGAACCCGAGCGCGACGACGATGATCGCGATCGCCGGGTAGTACGCGAGCTCCGGGCGGACGTCGAGGAACTGGTGCGAGGCCTTGCCCAGCATCAGCCCCCACTCCGCCCGCGACGGGTCCGGGTCGCCCAGACCGAGGAACGACAGCGCCGCGGCCTCCAGGATGGACGTCGCCAGCGTCAGCGTCGCCTGCACGATCACCGGGCCGAGCGAGTTCGGCAGCATGTGCCGGAACACGATCGTCCCGCGCTTGACGCCCAGTGACGTCGCCGCCAGCACGTGGTCGGCGTCGCGTTGCGAGAGCATGGAACCGCGCAGCAGCCGGGCGAAGATCGGCACGCCGATCATCGACACGGCCAGGATGACCGTCCACTGGCTCGGCTTCGCGAACAGCGCCGCGATCGAGATCGCCAGCAACAGCGACGGGAACGACAGCATGACGTCGACCAGTCGCATGAGGACGGTGTCGACCCAGCCGCCGAACGCGCCGGCCACGCCGCCGATGATCACGCCCAGCAGCACGCCGACGAGCGTCGCGAGGACACCCACGACGAGGGTCTGCTGGGCGCCGGCGATCAGCCGCGACAGGAAGTCGCGGCCGAAGTCGTCCACGCCGAGCGGGAAGCCGGCCTGCGCGCCCGGGATGTAGTTCGGCCGGATCTGGTCGCCCAGGTAGTGGACGTCGGGGTCCTTCGGCTCCAGCAGGGGCGCGAAGATCGCGACGATGAGGAACAGGCCGGTGATGACACCACCGGTGATCGCGACCGGGCTGCGCAGCATCCGGCGAAGCGCTTCCCCGCCGAGGCTGCGCCCGCTCGCCGCGGCGAGCTTGTCGATCGGTTCCTTCTTCTTGTTGAGCAGAGTGTTCATCGCACACGCACCCTCGGGTCGATGATCCCGTACGAGATGTCGACCAGCATGTTCACCAGCACGTACACCACCGCACCGAACAGCAGCAGCGCCTGCAGCCGCGGGTAGTCACGCCGTTCGATCCCTTCGGCCAGCAGGAAGCCGAGACCGCGGAAGTTGAACACCCGCTCGGTCAGCACCGCGCCGCCGAGCAGCGCGCCGGTCTGCAGGCCGATGGTGGTGACCACCGGCAGCAGGCCGTTGCGCAGGACGTGCCGGCGGCGCACCACCGGCTGCGTGAGGCCCTTCGAGTTCGCCGTGCGGATGAAGTCCTCGTTGAGGACGTCGAGCACGGACGCGCGGGTGATCCGGGTGATCACCGCGAGCGGGATCGTGGCCAGCGCGAACGCGGGCAGGACCAGGTGCCGGATCGCGTCCCAGACGGCGTCCCACTCGCTCGTCATGATGCCGTCGAGGATGGCGAAGTTCGTGATGGACGTGGCGTCGAGCCCGGCCGCCTGCCTGCCCTGGGACGGCAGGCCCAGCGGCGCGGCCAGGACGTCTTGCATCATGTAGCCGAGGAAGAACACCGGCACCGCGACGCCGATCAGGCTGAGCACGATGATCACGTTGTCGACGGCGCCACCGCGGTAGCGCGCGGACAGGTAGCCGGCGGGGATGCCGATGACGACCGCGATGATCATCGCGGAGAGACCGAGCTCGATGGTCGCCGGCAGGAACGTGGCGATCTCACCCATCACGGGCTGGGTCGACACGAGCGAGTTGCCGAAGTTGCCGGTGAACGCCCGGCCGAGGAACCCGAAGTACTGGATGAAGATCGGCTGGTCGAGGCCCAGCACGTGGTTGAGGTCAGCGACCTTCTCCGGCGTGGCCTTGTCCCCGAGCAGTGCGGCGGCGGGACCGCCGGGGAGGGACCGGAGCCAGGCGAAGACCAGGATGGACAGGATGAAGAGCGTCGGGATCGCTTGTAGCAGCCGACGCACGAGGAAACGGAGCACTTGCAGTCCTTTGTTGCCAGCCCGGGAATCAGGCGCAGGGGGTGGGTGCGGTAGCACCCACCCCCTGCCTTTGGCTGAGAGCCTTCGATCAGCTCACGGTCACGGTGTTGAAACGCTCGTCGGTGAGCGGGCTCGCCACCAGACCCTTGACCTTCGGGCCGACCACGATCGCCGGGGTCGGGTACGCGATCGGGACCGCCGGGAGGTAGTCCATGATCATCTTGTTCACGTCCTGGTACGCCTTGGCGTGCGCGTCGCCGGCCGGCGAGGCGTCCGCGGCGGCCAGCGCCTGGAACAGCTGCGGGTTGTTGAAGCCGAACTCCTTCTTCTCCCGGCCGAAGAAGGTGCCGATGAAGTTGCCGGCGTCGTTGTAGTCACCGGTCCAGCCGAGCAGG
Source organism: Amycolatopsis sp. NPDC021455 (assembly GCF_040640995.1). Lineage (NCBI taxonomy): Bacteria > Bacillati > Actinomycetota > Actinomycetes > Pseudonocardiales > Pseudonocardiaceae > Amycolatopsis > Amycolatopsis sp. NPDC021455. The sequence continues at coordinate 55,962 of NZ_JBFACT010000008.1, forward strand.
TGCAGGTCCTGCTTGCCCGCCTTCTGGACGTCGTCCTTGTAGCCACCGTTCCACGGCTCGGCGTGGGCCTCGATCTTGACGCCGATCTTCTTGAGGTCCTCGGAGATCGCGGTGAAGGTGTCCGCCGGGTTCGGCATGTACGGACGGCTGACCTCGGTCGGGTAGTAGAACTTGAGGGTCAGGTCCGTCGCGCCGGCCTGCTGCAGCAGTTGCTTGGCCTTCTCCGGGTCGTACGGGTACTTCGTCACGTCGTCGGTGTAGCCCGAGATGACCTTCGGGACGAACTCGGTCGCGACCTCGGAACCCTCGGCCAGCTTGCTCTTGACGAACTGCTCGCGGTTGATGCCGTAGGCCAGCGCCTTGCGGACGTTGGCGTCCTTCAGCTTCGGGTTGTTGGCCTGGTTGATGCCCAGGTACAGCACGTTGAACGACGGGCGGATGAGCACCTGCTCGCCGTCGTTGCGCAGCAGGCCGTAGTCCGCCGGGCTCGGGTAGTCGTAGCCGTGGATGTCGCCGGCCTTGAGCGCCTGCTTGCGGGCGTTCTCGTCCGGGATGACCTTGAAGATCAGCTTGTCGAGCTTCGCCGGCGTCGGGCTGGTGTCGTTCTTCACCAGGGTGATCTCACCCTTGGCCTGGTCCCAGCTCTCGAACTTGAACGGGCCGGTGCCGACCGGGTGCTTGTTCGCGTACTCGCTGTAGGTGAACGAGTCACCGCTCTGGGTGACGGTGTCCGCGTTGTACTGCTTGAGCGCGGTCGGGCTCTGGATCGCGAACGACGGCAGCGTGAACGCCGCCGGGAACGCGCCCTTGGCCTTGTTCAGGTTCAGGACCGCGGTCGTCGGGTCCTTCGCCTCGCAGCTCTTGTAGACCGGGTCGCCCGTCGCGTCGCCCTCGTTCTTGGCGAAGCCCTCGAAGACGTCGCCGTAGTAGATCATCTGGCTCTGGGCGGCGGCGCCCTTCATGTTGAACCAGCGGTTGAAGTTGTAACAAACCGCCTCGGCGTCCATCGCGGTGCCGTCGGAGAACTTGACGCCCGACTTCAGGGTGAACGTCCAGGTCTTGCCGTCGTTGCTCTGCTCCCACTTCTCGGCGAGGGAGGGCTCGAGGTCGGCGGTGCCCGGCTTGTTCTGGATCAGCGTGTCGTAGATCTGCCGCGTGATCCGGAAGGTCTCGCCCTCGTCGTTGAACGCGGGGTCGAACATCTTCGGGTTACCGGCCGCGCCGAAGATCATCGTGCCTCCGGAACCACCCCCGGCGCCCTCGTCACGCTTGGATTCCGCACAGGCGGACAGCGAAACCGCGAGCGCGCCGGCGAGCCCGATCAGGGCCACGCGGCGTGTTCGGGTCAGCCGCAATTGCTGCATCTGGCACCCCTTGGGAGATGTTCGGGTTCAAAGTCACCGTCCGGTCGGTCAGGAACTCGACGGACGATCGGTGTGCCCGCCGACACTAGCGGGAACTCGGCCCGCACTTAAGCACGTGAGGTTACGATCGCGCTACGTGGACGTCGATTTGACCGCAATGTGTCCGTAAATCACGACAGAATGTGACCATTTGAGGCTCGTGACACCATTCGGTGCCCGATCACTAACTCACTTGGCGGTACACACGTTAGCCCGCTCGTGTCTGGACGGACAGCAGGCTTGATCGATTCAGGGCAACCCGTGCACTGAGGGTGACGGGCTGGAATCCTCCGAAAGTCGGGACGCGGCGGCCCCGGCGGTGCCGTCGACGGCGAACCAGCCGCGCTCGAACCGTTGCCAGCGCGCTAATTCGGCCCGTGCGCCCTCGCCGTCGCGCGCGACGGTCTTGGCCAGCCGCTCGGCCTCGGAGCCGCCAGAGAGCCAGCAGAGCCCGGAAAGCAGGGGTCTTACCGAAGTCCGGCCGCTCGACACGCCCTCGAGCACCAGGACGTCGGGCACGGGCACCCGGACGAGCTCGCCCGGCCGGGGTACCCCAGTGGTCCAGTCCATCCGCCGATAGGCGCCGGCCACGCCGTCGCCGAGCGGACGCAGGACGCCGTCGACGAGCCGCGGCCACCACGCGACCGGGTCGTCCCAGGTCGCGAAGGCGTCGGTGCTCACCAGGGCCGTCCGGCACCCGCGAGCTTCGAGTCCGGCGACGACCTGGGCGGCCAGGGTGGACTTGCCGGCGCCCGAAGGGCCGTCGATGGCCAGCACCCGCACCCGGCCGAGCCGGGGTGGGGCGGCGAGCAGGGCTCCGATCAGCGCGTCACTTGCTGACGCGCTCGACCTCCGGGAGCCCTTTGACGTCGTCGGGCGCCGCCGTCTTCGCCTCCAGCTCGACGATCCGGCGCTCCAGCTCGCGCTTGGCGTCCTCGAGCTCGCAGCGCAGCAACGCGATCTCCTCGACCGACGTCCGCACCTCTTCCTCCAGGTGCCCGACCTCGGTGGACAGGTGCAGCGACACCAGCGCCAGCACGACGCCGGCGAGGAGGAACACGAAGTTCGACGGGGTCTCCACCCCGGTCAGCCGGGCCAGGAACTGCGCCGCGGACGGGATCGCGGCCAGCACCACGACGCCGATGGCGACGATCAGCCACACGCCCGCGTACTTCTCACGGAGCTTGCGCCGCCGCATCATCTCGATGACGACGAAAAGCACCAGGCAAGCGATGACGATGCTGAGGATGCGCCAACCGGCCATCTTCGGAAGCTCCTTATGCCGAGTCTGAGGAGTCGACCGCGGGGCGGCGGCGGACCAGCGCGAGCAGCAGCGCGAGCCCGGCACGGCCCAGGTAGACGGCCGACTTGACGGGCGAGTGGCTGGGCGTGCCGCCCGCGCGCTCGCGCATGATGACCGGGATCTCCTTGATGGTCAGCTTGGCCCGGATGGCCATGACCAGCGATTCCACCGTGTCGCCGAGGTACTCCGCCGGGTAGTAGCCGGCGAACAGCCGGATCGCCCGCGGACCCATCGCCTTGAACCCCGACGTGACGTCGGTGAGCCGCGTCTTCGCCAGCCGGGAGAACACGATCGACAGCGCGACCATGGCGTACTTGCGCGGCCCGCTGGCCTTGTACGCGCCCTTGCCGGCGAACCGCGAGCCGATCACGATGTCCGCGTCGTCCAGGCCGCGCAGCAGCGCGTCCAGCTCGTCCGGGTCGTGCTGGCCGTCGGCGTCCACCTGCACGACGACGTCGTAGCCGCGGGCGGCGGCGTACCGGAAGCCGGTGCGCATCGCGCCCCCGACCCCGAGGTTCACCGACAGCCGGGCCACCTCGGCCCCGGCGGCGCGGGCCAGCTTGGCGGTGTCGTCGACCGAGCCGTCGTCGACGACCAGCAGATCGCCGTCCGGCAGCGCCCGCTTCACCTGCTCGATGACCGACGCGACGCTCGCCGACTCGTTGAGGGCGGGCATCACGATGAGCACCCGGCGGCTGGTCACGGACGTCACAGACACGCGATCACTTTAGCCCTTCACTTGCCGTTACCGGCGGTGGACCCGGGCGCCGCACCGGACGTGACGACGCCCTGCTGGCCTTCGATTTCGTAGATGGAGGCCCCGGCGTTGCGGAAGACCAGCTTGAAGCCGGGGGTGGTGTCGAGGTGCTGCAGGCCGACGTCGTTCTGCCGGTCCGCGATGACCTTGCCCTTGCCGACGAACGCGTACCGGACCTTCAGGTCGGTGAGCGCCTTGCGGACCCGGGGGAACCGGTCCAGGTCGTTGGCGTAGATGCTCAGGTACTGCTCGTCGGTGTTCGTGGTCTTGTCCGAGCCGTAGAAGCTCCACTGCGTCGGCATCACGCCCGCCAGCGCGTACATCCAGACCGAACCGTCGATCCGGTCGTTCAGCACGCGCTCGCCGGGCTTGGTGTGCGCGGCGAGCCAGCCGAACGCGGCCTCTTCGTCCTTGCTGATGGTCGGGCTGTCGTTGTAGGCGTACTGGACGCGGGCGGCGTTGCGGCCGACGTAGCCGCCGCGGCTGAGCCCGCCGACGACCAGCGCGATCAGCACCACGCCGACCAGGGTCAGGGTGGCGGGCCGGAGGTTCGGCAGCCGCGGCCGCACCTTCTCGGCGAACCAGCCGGACGCGGTGTGCACGAACTCGCCGAAGGCGACGCACCCCGCCAGCGGCACGAGGGCCGCGACGCGCCAGTTGTCGTTGTAGAACGGGCTGCTCAGCAGGTGCACGATGTCGGTCTCGAGCGAGACGGTCGCGGCGAACAGCGCGCCGAGCAGGATGTACGCGCCGACCATCCACATCATCCGGCGGTGCCTGACCAGCATGAACACGCCGATGAGGGCCGGGACGCCGATCCACCACTGCGGGAACGACGCCATCGGGGAGAACGTGATCGTCTCGCCGACCGCACCGGACACGGTGGCTTCGGAGGCCCAGTACGTGCTGGTCACGCCGCCCGCGTTGTAGAGCGAGGGCAGGACGACCGGGATGCCGAACGCGGCGGCCAGCACGAAGGTCGCTACCAGCGACGGCATCGAGCGGCGCCAGGTGATCTTCTCGAACTTGAGCAGCACCGCGGCGAGGATCGTCAGGAAGTACACGATGACCACGAACACGACGCTGGTGTGCAGGCCGGCCAGCCCGGCCACGCCGACGCCGATGCCGACCGGCCCGGCGATCGCGCGGGGCTCCAGCAGGTGCCGGGCGACCGCGAGCATCGCCGGGATCAGCGCGACACCGGCGACGAACGGCCACAGCGGGCCGCGCCACAGCGAGTCGTACGGGAACACCGTGAAGCAGGCCGAGACCGCCGCGGCCGAGGCCACGGCGACCGGCGGCATCCGCCAGGCGTGGCACATCGCGGCGACGCCGATCGGCACGGTGAGGACCACGGTGAGCGCCGCCAGGTTCAGCGTCGGCATCATCGTGAGGCCGCCCTTGCCGAAGACCAGGGCGAGCAGCGCGTGGTAGGTGTCCGGGTAGAAGTAGTTCGTCTGGTTCGGCAGGTTCGCGATCGTGCCGACGGTCGACGGCCGGGCGTCGCCGTGCTCGGCGATCCAGCGGACGAGGTTGGCGTGGAACGGCGCGTCCCAGCCCTGCTGAACGTTGTTCAGGTTCCGGACGCCGCGCAGGAACGTGACGGCGCCGATCCCCAGGCCGGCGGCGACGCCGAGGCCGATCAGGACGTGGTCGCGGACACTGCGCTCGGGCCGCTCCGGCTCGGTCCAGTCGGGGTGGCGGCGGCGCGCGAACCGCGCCACGGCGAAGGCGAGCGCGAACCCGACGGCCGAAACCAGGACGGACCACAGCGCGACGTTCAGCATCGACCAGCGGATGCCGAGCTTGCCGAGGACCGGGATGCCGAGGGCGACGAGGCCGAAGGTGAGCATCGGCCCGGCGGCGGCCAGCGTCCAGCCACGCAACCGGATCGCGGCACCGAACAACAGACCAGGCAGCCAGAACGCGAGCAAAACGAGTAGTACGTTCATCGAATTCGCTGTCCAAACCTTACCGGCGTTTCACGCCGTTTCCCGTCCCCACCGGCGGGTTCGCCACGCACCTTACTGGGCCGCTACGAAGACGTTTCACCGGTGCCCGGGGTTGTCCCGGTACCCGTTTCCGGAGCGCGCCGCAGGACGAACGCGAGCACCACGGCCAGGCCCAGCGCCGGCGCCGCGGCCAGCGCGACGACCGCACGGAACACCGTGTCGCCCGGCAGGAACAGCAGCACCAGCGAGGCCGTGCCGGTGACCACGGCCCACGTCGCCAGCACCAGCTTCGCCTGGGTGCGGGCCACCAGGACCGCCGTCAGCAGCTGCATCGGGACCAGCAGCACCGACGACCACACGAGTCCCGCCACCGACCAGCCGTCGATGGCGTACTTCGGGCCGCTGACGAACCGGACCGCCCACGGCCCGAGCCACAGCCCGACCAGCGCGCCGAGCGCGGCCAGCACCAGCGAGGCGGCCGCGCCGAGCGCGAGCACGCGGCGCAGCCGGTGACGGCCCTCCTCGGTGACCGAGAGCCGGACGACGAACGGCACGGCCAGCGACTGCACCGGCCCGATCAAGGTCAGCGGCAGCCGCGCGATGACCAGCGCGGCGAACAGGGCGCCGACGCGGTCGCCGTCGCCGCCCGGGGCGAGCAGGCCGACCAGGGCCGGGTAGCCGGTGATGACCGCGGCCGTCAGCGCCGCGCCGGTCAGCAGCATGCCCATCCGGCGGGACGTGACGCCCCAGCCGTCGCCCTCGACGTGGACGTCGAGCAGCTGCCGGGCCGGGCGCGCGAACAGCAGCCAGGCGAACGAGCCGGCGGCGACCGCGATGGCCAGCGAAACGACGTTGTAGGCGACCGAGACGAACAGGACACCCAGGATGAGCGCCCGGATGGCCGGTTCGGCGATCACGAGCAGTGAGAAGGCCTTCACCTTGTGCTGCCCGATCAGCAGCCCGCGCGTGCCGAACTGGCAGGCGAACGCGACGCCGCCGGCCAGCACGATCACGGCCAGCGACCAGTCGCCGTGAAAGAGCTTTTCGTTGATCGGCGGGATCAGCAGGGCGAGGGAGAACGCGGCCGCGACGACCACGCCGACGGCGACCGCGCGCAGGGCCGGGCGGCCCGCCTTGCCGCCGGTGAGCGCGGCCACCGCGGACTGCCGCGAGAGCTCCTGCTCGAGCGGCGAGAGCGTGCTGCCGAGGCCCATCACCAGGCCCCAGAACGTCACGAAGACCGCGTACTCCTGCGGCGGCAGCAGGCGCTGGCAGGCGACGGTGAGCAGGTAGCCGAGGCCGATCGACACGATCAGCGAGCCGCCGAGGCTGCCCGCGGTCGTGCGCCCGCTGGTCGTGGCGGCCGGGGTGTCCACTTCGGTGCTCATCGGCGGCGGAGCTTGGTCCGCACGGCCATCGCCAGCCCGCGCAGGACGCCGGCGCCGAACCCGCCGGCGAACACCGGCAGCAGCTTGGTGACCGCGCGGGCCTCCGGGCCGGTCGCCCCGCACTTCTTGACGACCTCGCCCGCCGCGACCGCGCCGAGGACACCGGCGGCCAGCGTCGTCTTCGGCTTCTTCGCGGCGAAGGCCAGGCCGAGGACACCGGCGGCGAGCGCGCCGAACAGGGCGTTGCGGGCCGGGCCGGGCGAAGCGATGTAGGAGTCCACGTAGGTGGTGCCGCGGAAGTAGGCCTGCTGCGTGAACTTCTTGAACGAGTCGCGCCCGTTGTAGGTCGCCGACAGCTCCGGGGCCAGCCAGATCCGCTCGCGCTCGGCGATCCAGCGCAGCATGCGGGTGTCGTCGCTGGCGAAGCGGATGTCGTCGAAGAGCGACGCGAACGCCGTCACCGAGCCTTCGAGGAGGCCGCGGCGGGCGCAGAAGAACGTCGTCCCCTTCGGATAGACGTCGAACTCCTCGATGCCGTACGACATCAGGCGCGGGTTCGCGCAGTACTTGCGCCACGGCACCTTGACCAGGCCGGCCATGAATCCCGCGTACGGGTTGTGTTCGGAAGCGACGTTGATGTGGCCGTTCCAGACCGCGCGCTCGGGGTGCTCCACGAGCTGGTCGCGCAGGAACGTCAGGGTGTGCTCGTCGACGATGACGCGGCTGTCGAGCAGCGCGATCCACTCGCCGGAGGACTTGGCGATGCCCGCGCTCCTGGCCTCGAACCGGCCCGCGTTGGCCTGGCTGATGACCGTGATGCCGTGGCGTTCGCGCAGGTCGTCGAGCCGCGACGGCGTCGCGTCGGTGCTGCCGTCGTCGACGACGACGACCTCGATCGGCCAGCTCGCGGCCGATGCCGAAGCGAGCAGCGCGCCGACACTGCGTTCGATCCAGTCCTGCTCGTTGTAGACCGGGATCACGACGCTGAGCGAGGGGAGGAGCGGGTTCGCACTCACCGTGCCGAGGCTACCCGGCGGCCCCCGCGGCGGGTCGGCCAGTATCCTTACGCCACCGCACCCGACCGGAAATGGGCTCTTCTGGTGATTTCCTTCATTCTCGGCACCACCGCGGAACTGATCAAGATCGCGCCGGTCTACCACGGAATCCGCGAGCGCGGGATGCGGCCGAAGATCTGGTTCACCGCCCAGCACGTCGACGAGGTCGCCGACGTCCTCGCGGACCTGAACATGCCGGCGCCCGACGTCTGGCTGGTGCCGGAGGACAAGGCCCACAACCTCGAGTCGCCGGCCCAGGTGCCCGGCTGGGCCGCGCAGGTGCTGCGGACGGCGTGGAGCCGCCGCCACGAGCTGCGCGCCGCGCTGACCGAGGACGGCCGCCCGCCGCTGGTGCTGGTGCACGGCGACACGTTCACCACGCCGTACGGCTCCCTGATCGGGAAGCGGATCCTCAAGTCCCGCGTCGGGCACGTCGAGGCGGGCGCGCGGTCGGGCAGCATCCTGTCGCCGCTGCCGGAGGAGCTGAACCGCAAGATCGCGGCGAAGATCGTCGACATCCACTTCGCGCCGAGCATCCGCGAGGTGAACAACCTGCGGCACGCCCGCGGCGTCGTCGTCGACACCGAGGCGAACACGGCGATCGACGCGATGCGCCTGGCGATCAACGGGCCGCTGGACGTGCCGAACCTGCCGGAGAAGTTCGGTCTCGCGACGCTGCACCGCTTCGAGCTGGTGTCGCGGCCGGACAAGTACCGCGAGGTGCTGGAGATCCTGCGCGAGCAGAGCCGCAAGATGCCGATCCTGTACATGGCCGGTGCGCCGGAGCGCGAGAAGATCCGCGCGCTGGGCATCGGGAACATCTTCGACGACCAGTTCATCGTCCAGCCGAAGATGCGGTACCTGAAGTTCCTGCCGCTGGTCGCGCGCGCCGAGTACGTCGTCACCGACTCGGGTGGTCTCTCGGCGGAGTGCTACTACCTCGGCCTGCCGTGCGCGGTGCACCGCGAGCGCACGGAGACGCCGCAGCACCTCGGCGAGACGGTCGTGCTGACCGAAATGCGCGGCGACAAGCTGCAGAACTTCCTCGACACGTACCAGAACCGCCGCGGCGAGTCCTGGATGGACAAGTACCACCCGTCCGAGATCGTCGTCGACACCCTGGCGCAGCTCGGCTACTGCTGAGTCCGTCGTCCGGGTGACCGCCGGATTTTGCGGCGGTCACCCGGATTTCGACGTCTCTTAGAGCGCGCGTCGACCTGAAAGCGCGCGGCCCAGCGTCAGCTCGTCGGCGAACTCCAGGTCACCACCCATCGGCAGGCCCGACGCCAGGCGCGTCACGCTCAGGCCCGGGAAGTCCCGCAGCATGCGGACCAAGTACGTCGCCGTCGCCTCGCCCTCCGTGTTGGGGTCCGTGGCGATGATGATCTCCTTGATGTCCGCCTCGCCGATGCGCTTGAGCAGCTCACGCATCCGCAGCTGCTCCGGGCCGATGCCCGACAACGGGTCGAGCGCGCCGCCCAGGACGTGGTAGCGGCCCTTGAACTCACGCGTGCGCTCGACCGCCAGGACGTCCTTCGGCTCCTCGACCACGCAGATGACCGTGAGGTCGCGGCGCTCGTCCCGGCAGATGCGGCACGTCGGCTGCTCGGAGACGTTGCCGCAGATCTCGCAGAACTGCACGCCCTCCTTGACCTTGCCGAGCACGTCCTGCAGGCGCGCGATGTCGGCCGGGTCGGTGGCCAGCAGGTGGAACGCGATCCGCTGGGCACTCTTCGGCCCGACCCCGGGCAGGCGCCCGAGCTCGTCGATCAGGTCCTGGACGACACCTTCGTACAAGTTCGTCAGCCGCCGAAGCCGAGGCTGCCGAGGTCCGGCATGCCGCCACCGCCGCCGAGCCCGCCGGCCAGCGGGCCGAGCTTCTGCTCGGTGAGCTTCTGCGCGCTCGCCGAGGCGTCGCGCACCGCCGCGACGATCAGGTCGGACAGCGTCTCGACGTCGTCCGGGTCGACCACCTTCGGGTCGATCTGCAGGCTCTTCAGCTGGCTGTCACCGGAGACGGTCGCGGTGACCAGCCCGCCCCCTGCCGTGCCGGTGACCTCGGTGTTGGCCAGTTCTTCCTGGGCCTCGACGAGCTTCTGCTGCATCTGCTGCGCCTGCTGCATCAGCTGGGAAAGGTCGAAGCCGCCGCCGGGTTGGGCCATGATCGCACTCGGTCCTCTCTGCACGCCTGTGTCCCCACCAGGGTAGTCGCGCCACGCGGGAGCCCGGGGTGTGGCACCGTGGTCGCCGTGCGACGCGCGACTGTCCCCCTGCTGCTGGCCGGTGCTCTCCTGCTCACCGGCTGCTCCGACGACGCTCCCGCGGCTCCCGCGCCTGCTCCGGTGGTCACGCGGACGATCACGCCCACGCCGTCCTCCCCGTCGGCGTCGCCGTCGCCTTCGCCGCCGGCCACGTCGTCGTCCGCCACCGCGACGCCGGTGCCGCCCGCGGCCGGGAAGGTCGTCGTCCTGGATCCGGGGCACAACGGCGGGAACGCCGCGCACCCGGCGGAGATCAACCGGCAGGTGCCCGCCGGGCGCGGGCAGACCAAGCCGTGCAACACCACCGGCACCGCGACCAACGCCGGCTACCCCGAGCACGCCTTCACCTTCGACGTCGCCCGGCGGGTCGGGGAAGCGTTGGCGGCCAACGGAATTCGCGTCGTCTACACGCGACAGGACGACACCGGGGTCGGCCCCTGCGTCGACCGCCGGGCGGCGATCGGCAACGAGGCGAACGCGGACGCCGTCGTCTCCATCCACGCCGACGGTTCGGACGCGGCCGGCGCGAACGGTTTCCACGTCGCGTATTCGTCACCGCCGCTGAACGCCGCGCAGGGCGAGCCGTCGACGCGGCTGGCCCGGACGCTGCGGGACACGATGCGCACGAGCGGCTTCAGCCCGGCGAACTACATCGGCTCCAGCGGCCTTTCGGCGCGCGCGGACCTCGCCGGCCTCAACCTTTCGACGCGGCCGGCGGCGCTCGTGGAGTGCGGCAACATGCGCGACGCGGCCGAGGCCGCGCGGATGGCGAGCGCGGAAGGACGGCAGCAGTTCGCGGCGGCCATCACGGCGGCCATCGAGGCCTACCTGGCTTCCTGAGCCGCGACGACGGCTTCGCCGTTGACGGTCGCCCACCTGGTGAGGACGCCGATGGGCTCGACGAGCGTCCGCCCGAGGTCGGTCAGGCAGTACTCCACCCGCGGCGGCGCTTCGGCGTACGCGCGGCGGTCGACCAAGCCGTAGCCCTGGAGCTTCCGCAGCGTCTGGGTGAGCACCTTCCGCGAGATGCCGCCGATGAGGCCGACCAGCTCGCCGTGCCGCCGCTGAGCGCGAACACCACGACGACCGCCCAATTGTCGGCGATGATCTCGATCGCCAGCCGGTACCGAGAGGTACCTTTCGGCTTCCTAATCTCGGGACCATGGAACTCCCCGAAACTCGATGGTCTGGGCCAGCCGGGAGGGCGACGAGATCGTCATGGGCATGGAGGGCCGCCGTCCCAAGGTGCGCAACATCCGCAACGACCCGCGCGTCACGGTGCTGATCGAGGACCACGACGGCCACGACGAGCGCGGCCTCCCGCAGTACCTGCTGGTCCGGGGCACCGCCCGGATCATGGGCCCGGACATCCCCGGCGAGTTCACGGCGCTGATGGACCGGCAGGCCCGGCGTTACCTGGGCGCCGAGAAGTACGAGCTGGGCAACCAGGGCTCGACGACGGCGGTGATCGTGCGAGTCACCGCCGACCGGGTGACCGGCATCGGCCCCTGGGCCTCCTGACGCGGCGTACCTGGACGGTCGGTTCGCGTACTTGGAGGGTCGGCTCGTGAGCCGACTGTCTGGGTACGGCCCGTCAGTCCAGGGGGCGGGCGCCGAGGTGGTCGGCCAGGAGTTTGCGGGCCACTTCGTCCGGGTCCTGGTCCGGCGGGGGCGGGGGTGGCGGCGGGGCCGGGCTGGCGTCCTCGTTGTAGAGGTCCTCGTCGTCCTCGTCCGACGGTTCCGGGGGCAGCGGGATGTCCGGCTCGGTCGTCGTGACCTTCGGGCGCGCCGGTGGCGCCGGTGGCGGCGGGGTCGCCGGGCGCGCGGGCTCGGCGGGGGGCGGCGGCGCGGCCGCCGACTGGCGGGTGAACGACCGCTCCGGCGCCGGGGCCGCCTGCTGCGGCCGGGCGGCGGGCGCGGCCGCAGCAGCGGTGCCGTGGACGCAGCGGACCTGCCAGTCGCCGCCGAGGACGTCGGTCAGCGCGCCGGCGATCTTGCGGGCGTTGTCCTGGTCGGACAGGCGCCGGGCCAGCGGCTCGGACTTGTGGGTCAGCGTCACGGCGTTGCCCTCGACGCTCGCCACCGCCGCCTGGGTCAGCATCGCCTCGAGGCTGCGGCCGCCGGTGAACTTGCGCAACGCCGTCATCAGCTGCGGCCAGACGTTCCGGATCGCGGCGGCGTCCATCCCGCCCGACGCTGCGGGCGCAGCCGGCGCGGCGGGGGCCTCGGCGGCGGCGGGAGTGCTCGGTCCGCCGCCGGAAGACGCGGAGGCGTTCGAAGCCGCGGGCGTACCGCCGCCGGGCGTGCGCACCGCACCCCAGCCACCATCGCCCGGCTGAGCCGGGGCCGCCGAAGCAGCCGGTGCTGCCGCAGCGGAGGAAGTAGTCGCGGCCGTGCCGCCTCCCGGTGGCCGCGATGCGCCCTCGTCGGCGGGCCTGGCCGCCGGCTCGGCGGTGGCCGGGCGGGCGGGCGGCTTGACCGGCTCGGGTACCGGCGCCGGGCCCGCGGCCCCCGCGCGCTGCGAGGGCCGCGAAAACTCCCGCTCGGGTGCCGCCCGCACCGGCGGCTCCACGCCGCCCTCGGCCGGGGCCGCGGGCGCGGTCGCGCGGCGCTCCAGCCGCTCGATCCGGGCCAGCAGCGCCTTCTCCGCGTCCGTCACCGACGGCAGCAGCATCCGCGCGCACAACAGCTCCAGCACGAGCCGCGGCGACGTCGCGCCGCGCATCTCCAGGAGTCCATTGTGGACGATGTCGGCGTAGCGCGAGAGGGTGGCGAGGCCGATCCGCTCGGCCTGCGCGACCATCCGCGACAGCTCCTCCTCCGGCGCGGACACCAGCCCGCCCGCGGATTCCGGCACCGCGCGCAGCAGCACCAGGTCGCGCAGCCGGTCGAGCAGGTCGGTGGCGAACCGCCGCGGGTCGTGCCCGGCCTCGGTGAGCTTCTCGACCGTGCCGAACACCGTCGCCGCGTCCTCGGTCGAGAGCGCGTCCACCATGTCGTCGATCAGCGCGACGTCGGTGACGCCCAGCAGCGCGACCGCCCGCGAGTACGAAACGCCTTCCGGGCCCGCGCCGGCGAGCAGCTGGTCGAGCACCGACTGCGTGTCACGCGCCGAGCCGCCGCCCGCCCGGATGACCAGCGGGTACACCGCCGGCTCGACCTCGACGCCCTCGGCCGCGATGTTGCGCTCCAGCAGGTTGCGCATCGAGCTCGGCGGGATCAGCCGGAACGGGTAGTGGTGCGTGCGCGAGCGGATGGTGGTGAGCACCTTGTCCGGCTCGGTCGTCGCGAAGATGAAGATGACGTGCTCGGGCGGCTCTTCCACGATCTTCAGCAGGGCGTTGAAGCCCTGCGTGGTGACCATGTGCGCCTCGTCGATGATGAACACGCGGTAGCGCGACTCGGCCGGGGCGTAGAACGCCTTGTCGCGCAGCTCGCGGGCGTCGTCGACGCCACCGTGACTGGCGGCGTCGAGCTCCGTGACGTCGACGCTGCCCGGGCCTTCGGGCGCGAGCGCCTTGCACGAGTTGCACTCGCCGCACGGGTCCGGCGTCGGGCCCTTGGCGCAGTTCAGCGAGCGCGCCATGATGCGCGCGCTCGACGTCTTGCCGCAGCCGCGGGGGCCCGAGAAGAGGTAGGCGTGGTTGATCCGCCCGGCGGACAACGCCGTGCGGAGGGGTTCGGTCACATGCTCCTGACCGACGACCTCGGCGAAGGTCGCCGGACGGTACTTGCGGTACAGCGCGAGAGCCACGCCGCGAGACTACCGCCAGGGTCCGACAACCTTCGCCGTGCGGTCAGGGCAGCTGGGCCAGCAGCGCGTTCACCTTGGCGACGTGCGCCGCGGTGAAGGCGTCACGCGCCCGCGCCCTGGGCAGGTCGTTGTCCAGGTAGGGCTGCAGACCCGAGTCCGGGCCGTCGAGCACGCCCTGCCCGACGGCGTCGACCTCCGGGCCGCCGGCCGACAGCGACTGGGCCACCTTGACCCGCAGGTCGATCAGGTGCGCGACGTACTGGCCGTGGGCCAGGAACTCGCGGACGTCGGCGACCGTGCCGTCGAGCGCCTTCTGCGCCGCCGACTTCGTACTCGGGCCGCCGGCCGCCATGAGCTGGTTGACCTCGACGCGGTCGTCGGTGTCCCGGCCCGGGTAGTCGCCGGTGCGCAGCAGCGCGGCGACACCGGCGTACGGCCCGGCGAGCGCGTCACGAGCCGCCTGGCGCAGGCCAGGGCGGGCCTTCGGGTCGGCCGCGATGGCCGCGACGGCGGCGCGGTCGTCCGACTCCTGCGCGACGGCGAGCCCGGTGCGCACGAACGTGACGACGTCGTCGTCGGAACCGCTCAGTGCGGCGCGGGCGGCGTTCTTGACCGCGGAGCCGCCGTTGCGCAGCAGATAGACCGACGCGCGACGGCCGTTCGGCACGGTCAGCGCCGGGTCGGCGGCATCGGCGAGCAGCTTGTCGTTGTCCGCCTCGGCCTGCGCGGCGCGGGCCGCCGCGTCCTTGGCCGCCTGCTGCGCCGCAGCTTCCGCGTTCAAAGCGGCACCGGCGTCCTGCTGGCCCTTGGCCCGCTGGGCGGCGAGCCGGTTCGTGTTCACCGTCCGGGCGTCGCTCGCGAGCGTGGTGGCGCGGCTCCTGGCGAGGTTGACGCCGATGGCGCTGTGCCTGGCCGCGGCCGCCTTGGCGAAGTCGACCTGGAACTTGACCGCGGCGAGTTCGGCGTCGCCGTCCGCCGCGACCTTCCGCCAGAGGGAGAGGAAGTACCGGACGTCGTCCGGGGTGCCGTCGAGCGCCGTCTGCGCGGCGGCCTGGACCTCGGGTCCGCCGGCGGCGAGCGCCTGGTCGGCCGCGATGCGCTCGTCGGTGTTTTTCGCCTGCTGCAGGCCGGTCTCGAGGAACGCCCGGACGTCGCCGGGCGTGCCGTCGAGTGCCTTCTGGGCGGCGGCGTTGACGGTCGCGCCGCCGGCGCTCATGGCCTGGCCGACGGCGATCCGGTCGTCCGCGATCCGGGCCTGGGCGAGGCCGTGGGCCAGGAACTCGCGGACGTCGGCCTGGGTGCCACTGAGTGCCTGCTGGGCGGCGCGCTTGGTGGCCGGGCCGCCGGTGGTCATGGCCTGGGTGACGAGGACCCGCTCGTCGTCGTCCTGGGCGCGCTGACGGCCGGTGGCCAGGAAGGCCTGCAGGTCGGCGGGTGTGCCGAGCAGCGCCGCTTCGGCGGCCCTGGCGACGCCGGGACCGCCGGTCTCCAGCAGCGAGACGGCCTGGGCCCGGTCGGGCAGGACATCGGCGGCCGCGGGTGCCGCGAAGACGCCGGCGGCGAGTGCCGCGGCGACGATTACTGCGTTCGCACGCAAGGAGAACCCCCTCGATCGATGATCGTTCCGTTCCCCTATCGCGGAGATGGGCGGAATGTTTCCGTTAGTCTCGGATTTCGTGAGCCGCACGCGGAAAGCCGATCCGGTGCCCGGCCGGTACCCGGTGCGCTTCGGGACGGCGGAACTGGTGAAGGACGCCGACCGCGCCAACGCCTGGCTGGTGTCGGTCGACGGGGTCGCGCAGTCCTACGTCGACCTCGACGACCCGGCGCACCTGGAGTTCGACTACGTCCGCCGGTTCGGCGACGTGGTGGACCGGCTGCCGCCGGGCCCGGTGGAGGCCCTGCACATCGGCGGCGCGGCGTGCACGCTGCCGCGCTACGTCGCGGCGACCCGCCCCGGGTCGAGGCAGCTGGTGTTCGACGCCGACGGCGAGCTGGTGGAGCTGGTCCGTGCCCAGCTGGGACTGCGGATCCCGGGCCTGCGCGTCCGGGTGACGGACGGCCGCGCGGGCCTGGCGACGCGCCGGGAGGATTCGGCGGACCTGGTGGTGGTCGACGCGTTCGAGCGCGCGACGCTGGCCGGCGGCCTGGCGACGCGCGAAGCGACGAAGGCGATCGCGGGCATCCTGCGCCCCGCGGGCCTCTACCTGGCGAACATCACGGACGGCTCGGGCCTCCCGTTCGCCCGCCGCTTCCTGGCGACGCTGCTGTCGGTGTTCCCGGAGGTCCTGCTGCTGGCGGACCCGGGAGTCCTGCGCGGCCGCCGGTTCGGCAACTTGGTACTGGCGGCCTCGGCCACCCAGCTCCCGACGGCGGAGATAGCGACCCGAACGGCCTCGGCGGCATTCCCGGCAAGGTGCGTGTACGGCCCGGAGCTGCGGAAACTGGCGGGCAAGGCGCCCCCGATCACAGACGCGGACGCACCCTCGCCCCCGAACCCGCCGGAAGACATCCTGGGCCTGTTCTGAGGCGCCGACCCGCCCCAAACGCCCCAATGTGGCGTTGGTTGCATCCAACGCACCGAACGCCACATTGGTTGCGTCCAACGCACCCAACGCCACATTGGGGCGCTTGAAACCCGACCGGCTCGCCAGGTGGCGCGGGAGGCACCGTGGGGGTCCGGGGGCTCGGCCCCCGGGCGAAAGGACGAAGTGAAGGCCCGGCGAAGGGGCGAAGCCCCGAGAGCCGGAAGCCGAAAAGAAGGGGACCCCGCGCACCCGCCAGAGCCTGCTTATCCTTGCTGCCTTCCGGCCCTGGGGAGGTTCACAGGGTGGACGCCGCGCGGGGTCCGTGGATCAGTGTAGCGAAGGCCTCTCAGGCGCCCGCGCCCGCCTGGGCACGGGCCTTCTTGAACGTGTTGTGCAGCACCGCCAGCAGGGCGTCGCGCACCGACAGCTTCTGCCGGGCGTCGAACGTGATCAGCGGGACGTCGTCGCTGACCGCGAGGGCCCAGCGGACGTCGTCCAGGTTGTGGCCGAGCGATCCGTCGAACATGTTCACCGCCACCACGAACGGCAGGCCCGCGTTCTCGAAGTAGTCGACCGCCGGGTAGCAGTCGTCCATGCGGCGGGTGTCCACGATCACCAGCGCGCCCAGTGCGCCGTGGACCAGGTCCTGCCACATGAAGCCGAAGCGGTCCTGGCCGGGGGTGCCGAACAGGTACAGCTTGACCTCTTCGTCGATCGTGATGCAGCCGAAGTCGAGCGCGACCGTCGTCGTGGTCTTGGCCGGGACGTGCCCGGTGCGGTCCACGGACGCCGCCACCGACGTGATCGCGGCCTCGGTCGTGAGCGGCTTGATCTCCGAGATGGACGACACCGCCGTCGTCTTGCCGACGCCGAAGCCGCCCGCGATGACGATCTTGACCGGGGCCGGCGGCCGGGCGCCCGGTTCAGTGAATGGCTTCGAGTCCACGAATGACCCTTTCGATCATGCCGAGGTCGTGCGAGTTGTGGTTGCCCGGCCGCCGGACGACGACGTAGCCCAGTTCGGCGAGGTCGGCCACCAGCACCCTGGCCACGCCGATGTGCAGGCCGAGCATGGCCGCCACCTCGGCGACCGACATCGTGTTCCGGCAGAGGGAAACGATTTCCTGGCGTTCGAACGTGAGCTTCGGGTGCGACGCCGCGCCGAGGCGGGACGTCATGACCTGCGCCTCGATCTCGAGGCTCTGGTCGACCGGCTGGGCCCGTCCCGAGGTCATCAGGTACGGCCGCAGCAGCGAAGGCTCTTCGGTCATCACGACCCCACGGTGTTCTTCAGCTCCTCGATCAGCCCCGGCGTCAGCACCTCGGTGGCGCGGTTGGCGAACATCGCCATCTCGTAGGCGATCGTGCCGAGGCTGGCCTGCTTGTTGGCGAGCACGCCGAGGGAGCAGCCGATGCTGATCGTGCAAACGAGCAGGTACCCGTGCTCCAGCTCGATGATCACCTTGTCGGGTGAACCGAGCGGGTGGCTTTCGGAGACGCCGTGGGCGAGGCCGAGCATCGCGGAGGAGATCGCGGCGAGGCGGTCGGCGTTGGAGCGTTCGAGCTCCGACGACATCGCGATCAGCAAGCCGTCGGCCGAGACCGCGATGGCGGCTATCGCGCCCGCCGTGTGCTGCGCGAAGCGGCTCACCAGCCAGTTGAAGTTCTGGGCTTCGACACTGACGCCAGCTGCGGGGATGCTCATTTCCTGCTCTCTTCTCCTCGTTCCATCACACGACCGGCGACCACGCCTTGGGGCGGGCTGTCTGCCGTAACGTCCTCCGCCTTGGCGAGGCCGGCGGCGAACGCGTCGAACGCCGCTCGCTCGGCCGCCGGGTCCCGCCTGCTGCGGTTGGCGACGGCTCGGGCGATCGGCCGCCCCGCGGTCTGCTTGCGCAGGCCGGGGGCGAGCTGGGCGCCGGGGACGCGGCGGATCAGGCCGTCGCGCGACTGCGCGGCGGCCGTGATCGGGGCCGTGGCCACCGGCGGCGCGCCCACGGGGACGCGGACCGGAGGAGGGGACACGGGCGCGGTGACGACCGTGGGCGGCGCGGGC
Organism: Amycolatopsis sp. NPDC021455; assembly: GCF_040640995.1. NCBI lineage: Bacteria > Bacillati > Actinomycetota > Actinomycetes > Pseudonocardiales > Pseudonocardiaceae > Amycolatopsis > Amycolatopsis sp. NPDC021455. The sequence goes on from NZ_JBFACT010000008.1 coordinate 74,419, forward strand.
GGCGGGTCGGTCGTCAACGCGGTGACCTCGGCGGCCTTCGCGAAGGCGCTGGCGAAGCCGTCCATCGCGGCCTTGGTCGCCTCCGGGTCGTGCCGCGGCTTGCCCTCGTCGGCCGCCGCCGTCGACGTGCCCGGGCTGGGCAGCTGGGCGCCGCGGACCCGGCGGCGCAGTCCGCCGCGGGTTTCTCCGCCGCCGGTTTCACCGTCGGTATCCGGCGCGAGTTCTTCGGCCGGTTTGACGTCGGGTTCGGCGTCCGGCCACACCGGTTCCAGCTCGCGGAACCAGCGGAAGCCGTTGCCGTTGCCGAGCAGCGCCGGGATCGCCGGCGCGGGCAGTTCGGCGGGCCGGTCGAGCACCGGCCCGGGGGCCGGCTCGGCGACGGACGGCCGGAAGTCGTCCAAAGTGGACAGACCGGTGGCCGGCGCCGCGTGCCGCGGCGGCGCGCTCACGGGCGTGGCCTGTGCGGGGATCGCCGGGATCGGCTCGCTCTTCGGGCGCAGCGCGGTGCGGTGGCTGAACAGCGACGCCGGGATGGTCAGCCGCGCGGTCACGCCGCCGGTGGTCGGCGTCGCGAGCAGCTCGACGCCCAGCTCGTGGCGCCGCGCCAGGCGGCCGACCACGAACAGGCCGAGCACACTGGTCGGCGCGAGCTCCAGGCGTTCGCGCTCGACGAGCCGCTGGTTCTCCTCCGCCAGCTTCTCCGCGGTCATGCCGATGCCGTGGTCGACGATGCTCACCAGGCAGGCGCCGTCGGACAGCAGCATCGTGTCCACCTCGACCATCGAGCCCGGCGGCGAGAACGACGTCGCGTTCTCCAGCAGCTCCGCGAACACGAGCACCAGGTCGGCGCCGAGGGCCGACGACAGCAGGATCTCCGCGACGACGCCGAGCTTGACGCGCTGGTAGTCCTCGATCTCCGCGAGTGCCGAGCGCAGCGCCGTCGACAGCTCGATCGGGCCGGCGATCCGGGTCTCGTCGCGGGTGCCGGACACGACGAGCAGGTTGTCCGCGTTCCGGCGCAGGCGGGTGGAGAGGTGGTCGAGCCGGTAGAGGCTGGCCAGCAGCCGGGTGTCCTGCTCGTTGCGCTCGACCTCGTCGATCAGGGCGAGCTGGCGGCCGACGAGGTTCTGCGTGCGCTTCGCGACGTTCGCGAACATCAGGCTGGTGTTGCGCCGGGTGAGCGCCTGCCGTTCGACCAGCTCGGCCGCGGTGGTCTGGACCCGGTTGAACGCGGCGGCCAGCTGGCCCAGCTCGTCGGCGGAGACGACGTCGATGGTGGCCAGCCGCGGGATCTGCTCCTCGGCCTCCTCGGTGTCGGTCACGCGCACGAGCTCGGTGCCGGCGAGGTCGGCGACCGACGTCGCCGCGGTGGTCAGCTGGCGCAGCGGCCCGGCGATCGAGCGGGAGACCGCGACGGCGAGGAAGGCGACCAGCAGGAACAGCCCGCCCGCGCCCAGACCGACCGTCCAGGCCAGCCGGGTCGCGGCGCTCGCCCGGCTGGTCGCCGAGTCGGCGATCTCGCCGATGACCCGCTCCTGGACGAGTTTGCGTTGCCCCGCCTGGCTTTCCGACGCGGCGAGCACGTCGGCGACGTACTGGGTGGTGCCCGCGGCGTCGCGCACGTTGCCGATCTGGGAAGCGAGTTCCTCGATCTTGCGGCCCGCTTCGCTCGCCTCGACGTTGACGACCAGGGCGGCCTGCGAGCTGTCGGTTTCGTCGTCGGCCTGCTGGACGAACCGGTCGGTGAAGATCGGCGCCTGCTGGGTCGCGTCGTCCAGGATGGACCGGCCCGCCTCGGGTGACACCGCGGTCACGATCAACGCCATGCCCCGCAACGAGTTCTCCTCGTTCGCGCGCAGCAGCGCCTCCAGCGCGGACAGCTCCCGGGTGCCCTCGGCGTCGTCGCTGAGCTGCGGGACGAGCCGCAAGGCATCGATTACCGCGCCGATCACAGCGTGGTAGGTGCGGGCGACGCTGTCGAGCGCGACGCCGCGGCGTTGCGCGTTCTGCCGCAGCTCGGCCAGCGAGCCGATCCGGGTCAGCGCCGCGGACAGCTCGTCCGGCGCGTCCGAGTCGAGCGACTTCCGCACGCCCTCGACCGCCGCGTCGACCGTCTTCTGCTGCTGGAGCATCTGGTCGGGGGCCATCGACGGCGTCGCGACGAACGCGCCGGTCAGCAGCCGCTCGCGCTGCAGCTGCCAGACGAGCCCGCCGAGCTGCTGGGTGTACCGCGCCACGGTCGCCGACTGCGAGGCCGCGCCGGCGCTGTTCGCCTGGGTCAGCACGAACGGCACCGACACCAGTGCCACCGCGATCAGCGGGGGCAGCAGCAGCAGGTTCAGCTTGCCGCGAATGCCGAGCCGGGCAAGGAGACCCCCGCCGCCCGCCGGTCTCGCGGTCGACCTGCCGTGCCTCATCCCGCCACCATCCCGTCTTCCGTTCTCACTCGACCGCGGCCACCCGGCTCACGTGGCCGCGGTGCTGCTCCCGGACGAGGTCCTCGATCCGGGCGCGCAGCGCGAGGAACGCCGGCTCGCGCTTCACCGCCAGGTCCCGCTCGACCGGCAGCGCCACCTCGACGTCGGCGGCGACCCGGCCGGGGTCGGAGGCGAGCACCACCACCCGGCCGCCGAGGAACACCGCTTCCTCGACGTCGTGGGTGACCATCAGCACCGTGGTGCCGGTGTCGGCCCACACCTGGCGGATGAGCACCTGCATGTCCTCTTTGGTCTGGACGTCCAGGGCGCCGAAGGGTTCGTCCAGCAGCAGGACTTCCGGTTCGCAGGCCAGTGCCCGCGCGATCGCGACGCGTTGCTTCTGGCCGCCGGAGAGCTGCTTCGGCAGCGACCGCCGCACGGCGTCGAGCCCGGTCTCGGCCAGGTACCAGTCGACGCGCTTGGTGCGTTCGGCCGCGTCGATCGGCAGCAGCTCGAGTCCGAACGCGACGTTCTTCTCGACGCTGCGCCAGGGGTAGAGCGCGCCGTGCTGGAAGACGAGCCCGCGGTCCGGGCCGGGCCCGGTGACGGGGATGCCGTCGAGCACGATCTCGCCTTCGGTAGGCGGGTTGAGCCCGGCCACCAGGGACAGCAGCGTCGACTTGCCCGAGCCGCTCGCGCCGACGACGCAGACGAACTCGCCGCGCCGCACCTCGAGGTCGACGCCGTCGAGGGCGCGCGTGACCTTGCCGCGGACGGTGTAGTCCTTGGCGACCTTCCGCAGTTCCAGTGTCATGCCGCCCACTTCCCGACCCGCGTGCGCAGCAGGCGCAGCAGGACGTCGATGGCGAGCCCGGCGAGCCCGATGACCACGAGCACCGCGAAGATCTTGTCCGTCTGCAGGAACCGCTGCGCGCGGACGATCCGGTAGCCGAGGCCGGCCGAGGAGTTGATCAGCTCGGCGACGACCACGAAGTTCCACGCCGCGGCGGCGTTGACCCGGATCGCGTCGATCATGCCCGGCAGCGAGTGCGGCACGACGATCTTGCGCAGCACCTCGCCGCGACGCGCGCCGAGCGTGTAGGAGACGTCGATGAGCGAGTTCGGCACGGCGCGGACGACGTCGGCGGTCATCAGCGTGTTGAAGAAGACCGTCCCGATGAACAGGATGGCGATCTTCGACGGTTCGCCGAGGCCGAGCCAGATGATCAGCAGCGGGATGAACGCGCTCGCCGGCAGGTAGCGCAGCAGCCCGATCAGCGGCTCGAAGAACGCCTGCCCGGCGGCGAAGGTGCCCATCAGGATGCCCAGCGGCACCGAAACCACCACGGCGAGGCCGAAGCCTTCGAGCACCCGCAGGGTCGTCGTCCAGAGGTCGTCGAAGAGCTCACCGGTGCTCGCCATGTCCACCCCGGCCCGCAGCACCGCGGCCGGGGACGGCAGGAACGTCGAGTCGACGGCGCCGCCGGCGCTCAGCGCGATCCACGCCAGGAACGGGATCGCGAACGACAGCACCGCCAGCGTCCAGCGCGCCGCGGCGGAAATCGGCGTGCGGAGGGAAAACAGCGGCGAAGCGGAGGGCTTCAGCCCCGCCCGGCGGGGCAGCGGCGACCAGTCCGGCCTGCCGCCGCCGCGGGCGGACTCCTGCTGTTCGGCGAGCCGCTGTTCGGCTTCCTGGGCCTGGGCGGCCCGCTCGTCGGCCGAACTCGCCGGGGTGGTGCGCTGGGTCGGACCGGTCACTGCGGCGCGGCCTTCACGAACTGGTCGTCGAACAACCCGTCGAGCGACGGCCGCTGCTGGGCGAGCCCGGTGCTGACGATGAAGTCGATGATCTTGTTCGCCTGGAAGTCCAGGTGCTGCGGGGTGACGCCCGGGGTGAACGCGTCGAGGTTCTGCTGCCGCGTGAAGATCGTGGTGCCCGCGTCGTAGCTCTTGTAGTCCGCCTCGGAGACGCCACCGCGCTTGGCCATGATCTTGACGGCCGCGTCCTTGTTGTTCTTGATCCAGGTCAGCGTCTCGAACCAGGTGTTGACCAGCGCCTGGACGTCCTTGGGGTGGTCCTTGACCAGCTTCTGCGAGGTCACCAGGTGGTCCGGGATGGCACCGGGGAACTCGGCCGACGAGGAGATCGCGCGGCTGCCCGGGCGCTCCAGCGCCGTCGAGGTGAACGGCGCGAACGCGGCGACCGCGTCGACCTGGCCGCCCTTGAACGCGGCGGCCGCGGCGTCGGTCGGGAGGTTGACGAGCTGGATGTCCTTTTCGGTCATCTTCGCCGACTGCAGCGCGAGCAGCAGCAGGTAGTGGTCGACGGCGCCCTGCTCGACGGCGACCTTCTTGCCCTTGAGGTCGGCGATGCTCGTGATCCCGTCCCGCGCGATGATCTTGTCGTTGCCGGTGGAGTTGTCGTTCACCAGGACGATCGACAGCTTGGCGCCGCCGGAGACCGACGACAGCGTGTCGTTGAGGGTCTGGCTGTTGGCGTCGATGGCGCCGCTGGAGAGCGCGTTGATGCTGTCGGTGTAGTTGTCGAAGTACTTCAGGTCGACGTTGACACCGTTCTTGGCGAAGAGACCCTGTTCCTGCGCCACCTGCCAGGGGAACCAGCCCGGCCAGGCGCTGAACCCGATGGTGATCTTGCTGCCGCTGCCCGACGCGGAACTGTCACTGCACCCGGAGAGCGCGGTGACCCCGGCGAGGGTGAGCACGGTCAGGAGCACCGTCAGCAGACGGGGGCGGGGACGGGAAATCACAACGAACTCCAGGTTGCGGGGGAAGTGGAGTGGTGCGTGCCGAAGGGTGATTGCGGTGCTCGGGGCTACAGGTCGTCACCACGAGGAGGTGGGTCGGGCCGAGCTGCGCCACCGCGCACGGTCATCGCTGCTCGCTTCCGTTCCCACCTGATCGGGTCATGACGAGAGAACGAGGACAGGGAGCACCTACGTCCAGTGAAAAAGCCAGCGCTCAACGCACCGGATCAGCCACCCCTTGTCCCTCTCCCGGCGGAGAGCCTAGCGAGTAGCACAAGATCCCCACAACGCCCTGGTAGTGCCTCCGAACGAGTGACCATCAAGTGGGTCAACCAGCAACATCGATGCGTTCCGGCCCGGTTTCGGGGAGATTTCTGTCGGCCGACCGGTCAAAACCATGTCCCCGACGTCCGGTATCGCCGTGGAACAGGACAAGTGATCCTTTCCGGCCGTTACTGCGGCAGCGCCGCGTGCCGAGATCATCACCGACGGCTAACCGCGATTTCCGAACAATCGTTCGCGATATGCGACCGGTCGGAGTAACGTTCGAACACCTGTCCGCATCCCGCGATACCGCACAGATCTAGGACTCGGGGAATGATTCCCAGACTGTTAACACGCCCGAAACAAAAGAGCCCTATTTCTATCACCCGATAGATTTAGTCAGGTCGTAGACGGTCGTGCCCCCGACGGTCACCGGGGCGAAGCTCTGCTCGACCCAGGCCTGGATCTCGCCGGCGGTCCCCCGGCCACCCCCGAAGCCGCCGCGACCACCGGCGACGTAGTAGTGGATGTCGCCGTCGGCGACGTACTGCCGGAACTGCTCCAACGTCGGCGCGGGGTCGCTGCCGCTGAAGCCGCCGATCGCGAGCACCGGCCGTCCGCTCTCCAGCGCCAGCCCGGCCGACTGCATCGCACCGCTCTGCGCCGCCGCCCACTTCGTCGTCGTGTTCTTCAGCAGGTCGATCACCGCGGTGTCGGCCTCTCCCGCGCCGAAGCCGCGCGGGCCGCCGCCGAAGCCGCGTCCACTCGCGACAGCCGGCCCGGACGACGGCGTCCCGCCGGAATGCGCGGTCGACGCCGTGGCCAGCGTGAAGGACGTGGTCCCGAGCAGGGCGCCGCACAGGCCGGCCGCGGCCACGACCGGACCCAGCCGCCGGAGCCGGTCGGCACCGAAGAGCAACGCCGCCACCGCGGCCGCGCTCAGCACGAGAAGCGCGTAACGCACCCACGGCTGCCAGTCCGGCGTCCGCGCGAGGAGCACGAACCCCCAGACCGCGGTCACCGCGAGCATGACGGCCAGCACCGCGCGAGCCGCGAAGTTCGCCCGGCCGCGCCAGAGCTCCCGCGCGGAGATCCCCAGTGTGGCAGCGATCCCGGGGGCCAGCGCGACCGTGTAGTACGGGTGGATGATGCCGCTCATGTAGCTGAACACGAGCACGGTGACGACCATCCAGCCGCCCCACAGCAGCAGCGCCGCCCGCGTCCGGTCGGTGCGCGGCGCGCGGCGGGTGAACCAGAGCCCGGCGACCAGGCCGATCAGCGCGGCGGGCAGCAGCCACGACGCTTCGCCGCCGAACTCGCCGCCGAACAACCGCGTCAGCCCGGTCTGGCCGCCGAATCCCCCGAAGCCACCGCGGCCCCCGGACGGCGGGGCGAACGTCCCGCCGCCGCCACCGCCGCGGCCTTCGCCGAAGATGCGGCCGAGGCCGTTGTAGCCGAAGGCCAGTTCGAGCACGGTGTTGTCGGTCGACCCGCTGATGTAGGGCCGGTCGGCGACCGGCCACAGCGCGGCTGCCACGACCCACCAGCCGGCGGAGACGAGCACCGCGCCGGCCGCGGCGAACAGCTGCCCGATCCGCCGCCCGAGCGACGTCGGCGCCGCGACGGCGTACGCCAGCACGAACGCGGGCAGGACGAGGAACGCCTGCAGCATCTTGTCGAGGAAGCCGAACCCGATCGCGACCCCGGCGAACACGAGCCACTTCGTGCTCGCGTGCTCCAGCGCCCGCACGACGCAGTACGCACCGGCGACGAGCAGCAGCACGAGAAAGGCGTCGGGGTTGTCGTAGCGGAACATCAGCGCGGCGACCGGCGTCAGCGCGAGCCCGGCCCCGGCCAGCAGCCCGGCACCGGGCCCGGACAGCCGCCGCACGGCGAGGTAGAGCAGCCCGACCGACGCGACCCCGGCGAGCGCGTCCGGCACGAGCAGGCTCCAGCTGGAGAAGCCGAAGATCCGGCCGGACAACCCCATGACCCACAGCGAAAACGGCGGTTTGTCCACGGTGACGACGTTGCCCGGATCGAGCGAGCCGAAGAACAGCGCCTTCCAGCTCCACGTGCCGGCCTGCACGGCCATCGCGTAGAAGTCGTTGCCCCAGCGGTTTTCCGCGAGGTCCCACAGGTAGAGCAGGCCGGTGCCGAGGAGCAGCGCGGTCACGGAAGGCTTGATCCAGCGGGGTTTCCGGGCGGCTTGGGGCGCGGGCTGGGCGTGTTCGGGCGCCGACAGCGTGGTCGTCATGACGTTCACCGTGTCGGCACCGCATGTGGTGAACTTGTGCCGAACCTGTGCGCCGGCTGTGCATCCACCCCGATCAGGTGACACCTCAAGCGCCCCAATGTGGCATTGGGTGCGTTGAACGCACCCAATGTGGCGTTCGGTGCGTCCAACGCAACCAACGCCACATTGGGGCGTTAGGGAGCCGGGGCCGCCGGGAAGGTGATCTCGAACTCCGTGCGGCCCGGGACGCTCTGCACGCCGACCCGGCCACCGTGCGCCCCGACCACCGCCGCCACGATCGCCAGTCCGAGCCCCGTGCTCCCCGCCGCGCGCGAACGCGAGTTGTCGCCGCGGGCGAAGCGCTCGAAGATGTTCGGGAGGATCTCGGGCGGGATGCCCGGGCCGTCGTCGGCCACGCGGAGCCGGACAATTCCGTCCGATGTGGACAGTGTGGTCGTCACCGTGGTGCCCGGCGGCGTGTGCGTGCGCGCGTTGGCCAGCACGTTGATCACCACCTGGTGCAGCTGGCCCGCGTCGCCGAGGACGCCGAGCGGCTCGCCCGGCACGTCCATCAGCCACTTGTGGTCCGGGCCCGCGACGTGCGCGTCCGCGACCGCGTCGGCCACCAGCCGGCACAGGTCCACCCACTCGTGCACCACCGGGCGCCCCGAGTCGAGGCGGGCGAGCAGCAGCAGGTCCTCCACCAGCGTCGTCATCCGGCGCGACTCGGACTCGACGCGGCTCATCGCGAAGGCGACGTCCGGGGGCACCTGCTCGCCGCCGCGGCGGGTGAGCTCGGCGTAGCCGCGGATCGCCGCCAGCGGCGTCCGCAGCTCGTGGCTGGCGTCCGCGACGAACTGGCGGACGCGGTTTTCGCTGGCATGCCGGGCCGACAACGCGTTGGCGACGTGCTGCAGCATCCGGTTCAGCGCCGAACCGACCTTGCCGACCTCGGTGCCGGGGTCGGTGTCCGCCTCCGGGACGCGTTCGGACAGCGCCACCTCGCCGCGGTCCAGCGGCAGCTCCGACACCCGGGTCGCGGTCGCGGCCAGCCGGTCGAGCGGCTGCATCGTGCGGCGGATCGTCGCCGCGCCGACCGCGCCCGCCACCAGGATCCCGGCGAGCGCGACGCCGCCGAGGATGAACCCGAGCTGCCAGAGCGTCTCGTTGACGTCCTTCAGCGGCAGGCCGATGACCGTCTTCTCCCCGTTGGACGACTTCGTCGAGACGACGCGGTACTCGCCGAGGCTGCCGCCCAGGTCGATGCTGCGTTGCTTGCCGTCGGACGGCAGCGCCAGCAGCCGCAGGGCCTGGTCCTGCGGAACGCTCTTGAACGGCGGCCTGCGCTTCGACGCCCCGGCCGCGCTGGAGTCGATCACGGCGGCCGAGGCCTTCGAGCCGGTCTGGACGACGGCGAGCGTGCCGTCGCCCTGGCCGAGCACGCGCAACGCGTCCGGCGGTGGCGGCGTCTCGCCGTACTGCCACGGCGGCGGCCGCTCCCCGCTGTGACGGGCGCGATCGCTCGCCGCCGCCAGCCGCTGGTCCTGCTGGCCGATGAGGAACTCGCTCAGCGCGAACTCCGTGACCACGCCGACGACCAGGCACACCAGCGCGAGCAGGGCGGCGAGCTGCACGATCAGCCGCCGCCGCAGCGACCACGGCCGGCGGGTGCGCTTCGGTTCAGCCTGCGGGCTTGAGGACATACCCGGCGCCCCGCATGGTGTGGATCATCGGCTCGCGGTCGGCGTCGATCTTCTTGCGCAGGTAGGAGATGTAGAGCTCGACGATGTTGGCCTGGCCGCCGAAGTCGTAGCTCCAGACGCGGTCCAGGATCTGGGCCTTCGACAGCACCCGCTTGGGGTTGCGCATGAGGTAGCGCAGCAGCTCGAACTCGGTCGCGGTGAGCGGCACGAGGTCGCCGCCGCGGTGCACCTCGCGGCTGTCCTCGTCCAGGGTGAGGTCGCCGACGACCAGCGTCGACCCGCTCGCGCCGGTGACACCGCCGGCCCGGCGCAGCAAGGCGCGCAGGCGCAGGGCCACCTCTTCGAGGCTGAACGGCTTGGTGACGTAGTCGTCGCCGCCCGCGGTGAGCCCGGCGATGCGGTCCTCGACCGCGTCCTTCGCCGTCAGGAACAGGACGGGCAGGTGGGGCGCCTCGGACCGCATCCGGCGCAGCACCTCGAGGCCGCTGAAGTCGGGGAGCATGACGTCGAGGACGACGGCGTCGGGGCGGAAGTCGCGCGCGATCCGGACGGCTTCCGTGCCGTCGCCCGCGCTGCGCACCTCCCAGCCCTCCATCCGCAGGGCCATCGACACGAGCTCGGCCAGCGTCGCCTCGTCGTCGACGACGAGGACCCGCACCGGGCTCCCGTCGGCGCGGCGCAGGTCGGCCTTGCCAGGGCCTGGTGACGCGGCGTTCATAGCGGTCATAGTGCCATCTTCCCGGCGAGTGTTCAGTACTCACTGTGCGCTCGCTGTGCGTTCCCTGTGAAGGTCCTTCGCCCGGGTAAGGGAGCCACAGCACCCACAGACGCTCCGCACAGCTCGGACACAGCCACGCCGACGAATCTGGTCCCAACCAGTGTGGGTACGACCGGAGGACACGATGACGACCCCGAACACCCCGCCCGAAGGCGGAGCGAACCCCCCGGCCTGGGGCGAGCCGGCCCCGGCGAACTGGGGTGACCCAGGTGAAGGTGTCCCGCCGAAGAAGGGCTGGTCCGGCAAGAAGACGGCGATCGCCGCGGGCATCGCGGTGGTGATCGCGGCCGGCGGCGGCGCGGCGATCTGGGCGGGCACCAGCAGCGCGGACAACTCGGCGCAGCAGGGCCCCGGCGGCTTCGGCGGTCCGGGCGGCGGCGGCCAGTTCCGCGGCGGCCCCGGCGGCGCCTTCGGCGGCGGCATGGCAGCGTTGCGAGACGCCCTGCACGGCGACTTCGTGGTGGCGAACGGCAGCGGCGGCTACACGACCGAGCGCCTGCAGACGGGCGACGTCACCGAGCTGAGCGCGACGTCGGTGACGCTGACCAGCAAGGACGGCTACAAGCAGACGTACACGATCGACTCGTCGACGCAGAAGACGGGCGACGTGAAGACGGGCGACACGAACATCACGGTGGTGGCGAAGGTGGAGGGCCAGACGGCCACGGCGACGTCGCTGGGCAAGGGCTTCGAGCCGGGCCAGCGCCAGCCGGGCCAGCGCCGCAACGGCGGCGGCAACTACTCGGCCCGCCCGACGAGCTGATCCACGCCCCTGATGCCGGGAACGCCCCGGGTGTCGCGGACCCCCTCCCGCCGCGCCGGGGCGTTCCCAACCTTTCTCAGTCGGCCGGGACGAGCTTGTGCCGGTAGGCGTAGACGACGGCGTGCACCCGATCGGGCAACCCGAGCTTGCTCAGCACGCGCGACACGTGCGTCTTGACCGTCTCCTCGCCGACGTGCAGCGTCCGCGCGATCTCGGCGTTGCTGCACGCGCCGGCCAGCAGCAGGAGGACCTCGCGTTCGCGGGACGTCAGCCGGGCCATTTCCGGGGGTTCGGCGGCCGCCGGTTCGAGCACCGTCGCGAACTTCGCCACCAGGCGGCGCGTCACCGACGGGTCGATCAGCGCGTCCCCGCGCGCCGCCACCCGCATGGCCGCCACCAGTTCCTCCGGGGCCGAGCTCTTCAGCAGGAACCCGCTCGCCCCTGCCCGCAGCGCGCGGTAGACGTACTCGTCGGCGTCGTACGTCGTCAGCACCAGGACGCGCGTGTCGTTGCCCGGTGCGGAGAGGATCGCCTCCGTTGCCGCGAGGCCGTCGAGGCGGGGCATCCGGACGTCGAGGACCGCGACGTCCGGGCGCAGGCGCGCGGTCTCGGCGACGGCTTCGCGGCCGTCGGAGGCCTCGCCCACGCACGTGAAGTCGGGCTGGGTGTCCAGCAGCGCGCGCATCCCGGAGCGGAACATCGCGTGGTCGTCGGCCAGCAGGACGCGGATCATGTGCTCTCCACCGGGAAGGTCGTGCGCAGCTGCCACTGCTCGCCGGTCTCGCCGTAGGAAACCTGGCCGCCGAACAGCGTGACGCGCTGCCGGATCCCCGCCAGGCCGCGGTGCGCGTGCTCGCTCTGCGGGCCGCGATCCGGGCGGAGGCCGTTCGTCACCGTGAGCACGACCTCGGTGCGGCCGTGGTTCAGCTCCACCTCGACCGGGCCTTCGCCGTGGCGCAGCGCGTTGGTCAGGGCCTCCTGCGCGATCCGGTACAGCGCGACGTCGAGGGAGCCCGGCAGCTCGCGGGGCTCGCCGCGCAGGGTCAGCCGGATCGGCAGGCCTGCCTCGCGGACCGTCTCGATCAGCTCGTCCAGGTTGTCCAGCCCCGGCTGGGCGGCGGTGGTTTCGGCGTGCAGGAGGTCGAGGAGCCGGCGCAGGTCGGCCATCGCCGAACGGCTCGCCGATTCGACCGCGCCGAGGGACTTCCGGACCGGCGAGTCGCCGTCGGGCAGGCCGAGCCGGGCCGCGCCGGCGTGCACGCCGATGGCGCTGACGTGGTGGGAGATGACGTCGTGCAGGTCGCGGGCGATCGCCGTGCGCTCCTCGGTGACGGCCCGCCGCACGAGCTCCTCTTCGTGCTGACGGCGTTCGTCGGCTTCGCGTTCGAGGTCGGCGATGTAGGCGCGCCGGGCGGTCGTGTACCGGCCGACCAGCCACGGCAGCAGCGCCGACACCCCGACGTTGATCGCGATCAGCCGGACGTCGGACGCCGTCCGCCCGCCGCCTTCGAGGCAGCCGATGGTGACGCCGGCCAGCAACGCGCCGAGCGCGAGCACCGCGGGTTTCGGCCGCAGCCAGGCCCCGGCCCGGAAACCGGCGATGAGCAGCCCGGAGTTGTTGCCGGTGACGTACCAGCCCTGGCACGTGCAGAGCAGTATCGGTGCACCCGCGAAGAGCACGGCGTGCGCGAGCGCCACCCAGCCGGAGTACCGCGCGGCCCCGGCGAGAGCCGCGTTGGCGCCGATCCCGGCCAGCAGCACCACCCAGGCGCGCCAGCCCGCCTCGCCGAGCGGGCCGCGGAGGACGAACAGGGCGGCGTCGCAGACGACGCAGACCAGGGCGACCAGCAGCGACTGCCGCCTCAGTGACCCCCGGATGTCCTGCACACCGCAACTCTGCCCTAACCGGCCCGGCGACCGCGATGTCCCGGGCGGCCCCCGCGCTTAGACTGGGTGGATGAGGCGGTGGATCACCCTCGCGGCCGGGGTCGTGCTCGTGCTCGTCGGCGCCGTCTGGGTGCTGCAGGGCATCGGCGTCATCACCGGCAGCTTCATGACCGGCCAGAAGCTGTGGTTCCTCATCGGGCTCGCCGCGTTCCTGCTCGGCGTGGTCCTGGTCGCGGCGACGGCGACCCGGCGCAAACCTACTTCGTGAAGATCTCGAAGATCGGGTAGCCGGGCGCGATCTCGCGCAGTTTCTCGTCGGACGCCTTCGCGTCGACGCCGTCGAAGAACACGCCGACCTCGAACTTCCAGCGCTTGAGGTAGGCGCGGAGGATGCCGGGCTTCTCGTCGTGGCCCAGCTCGCGGAAGGTGAACGTCTCGACGCGGCGCCCGACGCGCAGCGTGCCCTGACCGGCGGCGCGCAGGTTGCGCACCCACTGCGTCTCGCCGCGCGGGGCGACCAGGTAGCGGACGCCGTCGACGGTCAGCAGGTTCACCGGCACCGAGCGCGGCTCGCCGCTCTTGCGGCCGACGACGGTCAGCACCCGGCTGCCCCAGACGCTCACGCCCAGCTTGGTCAGCTTCGCGACCACCTCGTTGAAGACGTTGGTCGACTTGCCGGGCTTGACGTAGCGGGTCTCGTTCACGGTGTCCTCCGAAGTTTGGGAGAGCAGTGCTCTCGGTTAAGAGCAGTGAACACCAGAGCGCCGCACTCTGTCAAGAGCACTGCTCTCTGTTTTGTGCGCCGCTCTCGTCGTGGCACACTGATCCGCATGACCGCCACCCGCACCGCACGCGAACGTGCCCGCGCCGAACTGACCCAGGAGATCAAGGACGAGGCCCGCCGCCAGCTCGCCGAGGTCGGCGCGCAGGGGTTGTCGCTGCGCGCGGTGGCCCGGGAGCTGGGCATGGTGTCGTCCGCGATCTACCGGTACTTCCCGAGCCGCGACCGGCTGCTGACCGAGCTGATCGTCGACGCCTACAACGCGATCGGCGAAGCGGCCGAGAAGGCGGACCCGGGTGAGGGCGAGCCGCGCGATCGATGGCTGGCGATCTGGCAGGGAACTCGCGATTGGGCCCGCGCGCACCCGCACGAGTACGCCCTGATCTACGGCTCGCCGATCCCCGGGTACGCGGCACCGCAGGACACGGTCGTGCCGGCCTCCCGCGTCGCGCTCGCCCTGGTCAAGGTGCTCACGCACACCGAGCTGCGGGCCGAGGGCGAAGTCCCGCCCGAGCTGCGCGCCCAGGCCGCGGCACTCACGAAGGCCCTCGGGATCGTGGCCGGGCCCGAAACCGTGGCCCGGCTGCTCATGGCGTGGACCCAGCTGTTCGGCGCGATCAGCTTCGACCTGTTCGGCCAGTACGTCGGCAGCGTCGACCCGGCCGACGCGTTCTTCGCCCACTCGGCGAAGCGGATGGCGGAGTTCGTCGGGCTCTAGGCTGAGCGGGAGTGCAGGCGGCGGAAAGGCGGGCGCGACGTGACGGGGTGGGCCGGGAAGGTCGGCAGGATCCGGGTGATCGGGACCGGGGTGATGGGCCGCGGGATCGCCCAGCTCGCCGCGACCGCGGGCGTGACCGTCGAGCTGGCCGACGTCCAGCCCGAAGCCGTCGCCAAGGCCGTCGAGTTCATCGGCGGGATGGTCGGCAAGCTCGCCGCCAAGGGCAAGCTCGACGAGGACCCGCGGGCGGTGAAGGACCGGCTCGTGCCAGTGGACGCGCCCGCCGCCCCCGCGGACGGCGTCGACCTCGTGCTCGAAGCCGTCCGGGAAGACCTCGCGACGAAGCGGGCCCTGTTCGCCGACCTCGAGCGCGTCTGTCCACAGGAGACGATCTTCGCGACGAACACCAGTTCGCTGTCGGTCACCGAGATCGCCGCCGGCCTGGCCGATCCCGGCAGGCTCGTCGGCCTGCACTTCTTCAACCCGGTGCCGCTGATGCGCCTGGTCGAGGTGGTGCCCGGCGCGCGGACGCACGACTGGCTGCCGGGTGCGGCACTCGAACTGGTCAAGAGCTGGGGCCACGAACCGGTGCTGGCGAAGGACGCGCCCGGTTTCCTGGTCAACCACGCCGGCCGCGGCCTGAACACCGAGGCACTGCAGATCCTCGCCGAGGCGCTGGCCGAGCCCGCCGACGTCGACCGCATCGCCCGTGACGTGCTCGGGCTGAAGCTCGGCCCGTTCGAGCTGCTCGACCTCACCGGCCTCGACGTGTCCCACGCCGTGCTGGAGAGCATCTGGAGCGGCTTCCACGGCGACCCGCGGCTGCGGCCGTCGTGGCTGACCCGGCCGCGCGTGGCCGCCGGGCTGTTCGGGCGCAAGAACGGCGAGGGCTTCTACTCCTATGTGGATGGACAGCAGCGGGTCGCCGAGGAGCCCGCGGCGCCGCCGAAGCCGTCGAGCCCGGTGTTCACCGCCGACGAGCACCTGGCCCGCGCGCTGTCGTCCGCGGGCGTCCAGGTGGTTTCCGACGCCTACCCGGACGCGGTCCTGCTCGTGCCGCTCTACGGCGAGTCCACAGTGGACGCCGCCGCCCGCGCCGGGCTGCCGTCGCAGCGCGTCGCCGGCGTCGACCCGCTCGGCGGCTACGAACGCCGCCTGACGATGTCGGTGCACCCCGGTCTCGACCCGGCCGCGGGCCGCGCCGCCTGGGGCGCGCTGGCCGCGACCGGCCATCCGGTGACGGTCGTCCGCGACGGGCCCGCCCCGATCGCGCAGCGGCTGCTGGCGTCGATCGTCAACACGGCGTGCTTCATCGCGGGCCAGCACCTGGCATCCCCGGCGGACATCGACACGGCGGTCCGCCTCGGCCTCGGCTACCCGCGCGGCCCGCTGGCCTGGGGCGACCTCGTCGGCGGCGACGTCGTGCTGCGCATCCTGCGCGGCCTGACCGCGGCCACCGGCGACCCGCGCTACCGGCCGAGCCCGTGGCTCACCGAGCGCGTCGCCCTCGGCCTGCCGCTGACGACGGCCGGGACCACGCCGTCGGACCTGCTCAGCTGACGACCTGGACCTCGTCGCCCTTCTGCAGGGAGGTGAAGAACTTCAGCGACGCCGCGTTCGAAAGGTGCACGCAGCCGTTCGAGTACTTGCTGAGGCTGCCTTCGTGGAACGCGACGCCGTTGTAGAAGAACACCGAATTCGGCATCTCCGCGTTGTCGAACTCGCGGCTCAGGTGCATCTTTTCCTTGTAGAGCACGTGCCACGTGCCGAGCGGGGTCGTGCTGCCCTTCTTGCCGGGCATGATCTTCACCGGCCCGTAGACGATCTTCCCTTCGTCGAGCAGCCACGCCTGCTTGTCCGAAAGGGACACACAGGCCTTCGCCGTGATCGTGCACGGCACCCCGGCCGCCACCACGGGTTTCGCCGGCGCCGCCTTGGTCTCCTTGGTCGGAGCCGAAGTGGACGACGTGGCCTGAGGCGCCGAAGGCGTGTCAGCCGCCAGCCGGACCTCGCCGGTGCCGCTCGTCGCCGAGCAGGCGGTCAGCACCGCTGCGGCGACCAAAGTGGACAGACCAGCCAGAACGCGCCGAATGCGCATGTGTTCCCCCAGAAAGTATCCGTGTTCCCTGCTTTCTGCCACCCAAGACGTGCGGCCCCACGCGAAGGTTGCGCAGAAAAACGCGGGCCGCCTCCGGAAAGTCCGGAGACGGCCCGCGCCGTGTTCGGTCAGACGTCACCAGGGGCGGTCGACTGCTCCGCCGGAGAGGGTGAAGGTGATGTAGCCGCCTTCGAAGTCGCTGCGGTACACCCCGTTCGTCACGTACTCGTCGGTCTTCGGGTAGTGCAGGTAGGACGTCTCCCACCCGAGCGCCGCCCACCGCTTGCGGATCTCGCCCTTCACGGCGTGCGCACCGGTCGCCACCGTGTAGTAGATCGAGTGGCCGAGGCTGAAGTGGTTGTAGCGGCCACGGCCGTCCGGCGTCCCGAGTTCGTCGGTGATCGGGTAGCCGAGACCACGCTCGAAGTCGAGCGCCGCCCACTTCTTCCGGATCTCGCCGAAGATGGCGTGCGCGCCGTTCGCGGCCGTGTAGTAGATCGAACCGACGTTGGTGCCCTTGATGAAGTGGTTGTAGCGGGCGATGCCGTCCGGCGTGCCGGCTTCGTCGGTCGTCGGGTAGCCCAGGCCACGCTCGTAGTCGAGCGCCGCCCACTTCTTCCGGATCTCACCGTAGAGCGCGTGCGCCCCGGTCGCGGCCGTGTAGTAGATCGAACCGACGTTGCCGTTGTTGATGAAGTGGTTGTACTGCGCGACGCCGTCCGGAGTCGTCGTCGTGTCGCTCGTCGGCGGCCCGAGGACGCTGTGGCCACCGAAGGCGACGTACTTGTCCAGCACCGGGCCGGTGATGTACTGCGTCCCGGTCGCGGCGCTCCAGTAGAGCCGTCCGTTCGCGTAGGTGCGGTAGTGGACCGGACCGTCGGTGACCTCCGGCGCCGTCGGCGCCCCGAGCTTCGCCTGCAACGCCGGGTCGGCGTTGTAGCGCTGGTCGATCGCGGTCGCGTAGTTCGCCGTCAGCGTCATGTCGGTCGAGCCGACGGTGATGGTCCACGTGTTGTCCGTCGGACCACCCTGCCAGCCGGTGAACTTCGAGACGCCGTCGATGGCCGTCCCCGCGGCCTCGACGCCGAACGTCGCCCCCTCGGTGACCTGCGCCGAGCTGGTGCCGATGCCACCCTCGATCGCGATCGTCAGCACCGCGGGCTGCGTGCTGACCAGCGTGAGCTGGTGCCGTCGCGGCATGGCCTTGTACGTCTTGGACGTGGTGACACCCGCGCTGTCGGTCACCGTCGCGGTGAAGACCATCCGGGAGTCCGGGTGCGCGGTGAACGGCATC
Source organism: Amycolatopsis sp. NPDC021455 (assembly GCF_040640995.1). Classification (NCBI taxonomy): domain Bacteria; kingdom Bacillati; phylum Actinomycetota; class Actinomycetes; order Pseudonocardiales; family Pseudonocardiaceae; genus Amycolatopsis; species Amycolatopsis sp. NPDC021455. Next base: position 92,123 of record NZ_JBFACT010000008.1, read on the forward strand.
GAGAAGCTCGCCCCGTTCCCGCCGATGTCCGGGTGCAGGTGGCAGGTCCCCTCGGTCGGGCAGTGCTGCACCGCCGAGGTCCAGGTGATCGGCAGCGCGCCGTCCTCGGCGTCGGTCGCGGTGGCGCCGAGGGAGATCTGCTGGTTCACCGCGAACGTCGCGGTGTCGCCCGGTGTGGTGAGCGTGATCTCCGGGGAGTGGTTGCCGGGCGCGACCGCGATGGTGGTCGCGTTACTGGCGCCCAGCGGGTCCCGGACGGTCAGCGTCGCGGTGAACGACTCGGTGCCCGCCGCGTAGGCGTGGGACACCTTCGGGCCGGCGTTGGTGGCGACCTGCCCGTCCCCGAAGTCCCAGTCGTAGGTCAGCACGTCGTTGTCGTAGTCGACCGACGTGGAACCGTCGAACGTCACGGTCCGGGTGTCCGGGTCGGTGGTGGACGTGGCGTTCGCCACCGGGACCGTGTTGCCTGCCGAATAGCTCAACCGGCGCAGCTTCCCGGAGATGATGTCCGCGAAGACGATGTCGCCGTTCGGCGCCGCGGCGAACTTCACCGGACCGCCGATGTCGGTGAACGGCGGCGGGCTCTGCGGCGCCTGCGTGAGCTGGCCCTGGTCGTCGTACTGCAAGGTCCAGATCTTGTTCTTCGCGTAGTCGCCGAAGAAGTAGACCCCGCGGTACGCGGCCGGGTAGCTGGACCCGTTGTAGAGGATCCCGCCGGAGACGCTGTTGCCCTGCATGACGCCGTCGCCGTGCTGGTACTCGTAGATCGGCGGCTGGTTCGCCACGCCGGCACAGCCGGCGAGCCCGCTGTAACCCGGGGTCGGGTGGGTGCCTTCCCAGCACGGCCAGCCCTGGTTGCTGCCACGCTGGACGACGTCGATCTCTTCCCAGGTGTTGAAGCCGACGTCACCGACGACCGGCAGGCCGAGCGTCGGGTCGATGCTGAACCGGAACGGGTTGCGGAACCCGCGCGCGAACACCTTGCTCGCGGTCGAGCCGGGGTTGGCCGCGTCGTAGTACGGGTTGGACGGCACGCCGTTGCCGTCGGCCGTGAGGTGGAAGATCTTGCCGTACGGCTGGTTGACGTCCTGGGCCCGCAGCGAACCCGGGTCCACCTTGGTGAAGTCGCCGTTGTCGCCGATGGACAGCCACAGCGTCCCGTCGGCGGCGGCGATGACCGTGTCGAGGCCGTGGACGTTGAAGATGCCCGGCACCTCGAACAGCGTCTGCTCCCCGGTCAGGCCGGTCGGCGCGCCGTTGGCGTCCAAGGTGACCGTGAACCGCGCCAGCCGCATGACGAAGCCGTTGCCGACGTTGATCGAGCGCGTCAGGTAGATCGAGTGTGACGTCGCGTAGTCCGGCGCGATGGCCAGCCCGATGAGACCGAGGTCCTCGTTGGTGCGGACCGGCAGCGTGGCGAGCGTCTTGGCCGCCCCGGTGACGGGCAGCCAGCGAACGGTGCCCTCCTTGCCGATGACGATCGTCGAGTTGTCCGGCAGGTAGCCGAAGTCCGTGAGTGAGCCTGCCCCCAGGCCGGTGTTGGTGTCTTGCAGGACGAACCCCTGCGGGAGTGTTGCCGCCGACGCCACCCCCGTGGACACGGCGGGCAGCAACGCTCCGGTCATGACTGCCGCCACCAGGGCGTGACGAAGTGCGCGAAATTTTCGCAAGGCCATCTGGCCCCCCTTCCCAAGCGATCACTTATCGCTGGACAAGGGGGGCCAGTTGCACTCTGCCGTGTGAATTTATCTGACCGTGACCTACTGTCCGTGATTATTACGGCACGACCTGCACCACGTCACCGACGTGCAGCGTGTTGAAGAACTTCAGGGACGCGCCCGCCGACAGGTGGATGCAGCCGTGCGAATACACCGAGAGACTGCCCGTGTGGAAGGCGTCACCCGGGTAGAAGAACACCGAGTTCGGCATCTCCGCATTGTCGAATTCCTTCGACAGGTGCATCTTTTCCTTGGAAATGACGCTGAACGTGCCGGTCGGGGTCGGGTTGCTCTTGCGGCCCGGCAGCATCGGCACGGGCCCGTAGATCACCTTGCCGCCCTGCAGCAGCCACGCCTTGTGCGCCGAGATGTCGACGCAGGCGGCGGTCCCCGCCGACGCGGCCGCCGCGGCGCACGGGACGCCCGGGTCAGCCGGGGGCTGCGGCTTCGGCTTGGGCTTCGGCTTGGGGGTGGTGCTGGTCGGCGCCGGCTTCGAGGCCGACGTCGTGGGCGTCGGCGTCGGTGTCGGCGTGGCGCTCGACGTCGTGGGCGCGGCGCTGGTGGTGGACATGGTCGGCGTCCCCCCGCCGGTCCCCGCGGCGGCGACGGCCCCGCCACCGGCGTTCGGGCCACCGGACGCCCCTCCGCCGGAGCACGCGGCCAGCACGAACGCGGTGGCCAGCGCGGCCGCTCCCGCCAGAAGCCTCTTCACGATCCGGTACCCCCAGCTGTCTCGATCATCGCCTTTGGACACCGGTAAAGACGGCGGTCACCCATCCGAGGTTCGTCGGCGAAGGTCACGATTTGGGTAGCCGCGGGCCCGCCCCGCGCTCAGCCGCTGACCCGCCCCAGCATCCGCGCGTACATCCGGCCCGGGCTGGGCACCGACGGCGGCACCAGGAACCCCGGCAGCGGCGGCAGCGCTCCGACGAACGCGCCGAGCCGCTCGTACAGCACCGCGGCGCCGGCGGGCCGGGCCTCGGGGTCTTTCGCGAGCATCTGGGCGAGCAGGGCGTTGAGCTGCTTCGGCAGGCCCCGGACCGGCGGCGGCTGCTCCTTGACCTGCCGTTCGAACACCGCGTACGCCGTCGGCCCGTCGAAGAGCCGCCGTCCGGTCAGCATCTCGTGCAGCACGCACCCGAGCGCGTAGAGGTCGCTTCGCGGTTCGGCGCCGCCGCGCTGAATCTGCTCGGGCGCCATGTACGACGGCGTCCCCAGCAACTGCCCGGCTCGCGTGAACTGCGCGGCGTCGGCTTCGCGGAGCACGGCGAGCCCGAAGTCCATGACCTTGACCCCGCCGTCGGGACCGAGCATCAGGTTGGACGGCTTGAGGTCGCGGTGGCACACGGCGTGCGCGTGGGCGGCGGTCAGCACCGCACACGCCTGCGCCGCGATCGCCGCGGCCCACGGCACCGGCAGCGGCCCGTGCTCGGCGAGCAGGTCGGCCACGGTCACGCCGTCGACGAACTGCATGACCTGGAACAACCGGTCGTCGTGCGTGCCGTAGTCGTACAGCGTCGGCACGCCGGGGTGGTCGAGCGTCGCGAGGATGCGGGCTTCGCGGGCGAAGCGGGCTTCGAGCTCTTCGTCGCGGCCCGGCAGCCTGAGCAGCTTGATCGCGACGCGCCGGCCCAGCCGGCGGTCGTGCCCGCCGTGCACCGCGCCCATCCCGCCGCGGCCGAGCGGCAGCTCGTCGAGCTCGTAGCGGTCGGCGATCAGCATCCGTTCCCCTATTGGCCCGGCCTGAGCCGTCCTTCGACAAGTCCAGCGAAGCCTAGCCGGACCAGGTCACGGCCGATTTCCGCCGCCTGGCGCAGGACGTCGTCGAACTCGGCCAGACGCCGGAAGACCTGGCCGTATTCGCGCTGGGTGGCGAGCGGGACGCGGGGGATCCGCACGCGCCTGCCGTCGATCCGGGTCGAAGCCGACGTGGCGGGCAGGTCCGCCGCGCGCAGGCAGCCGGCCAGGAAGTCCGCGTCCAGCCGGTCCCCGTCGACCCGGTACACGGTGAGACCGGCCCCGACCGGCCGCGATGGTCCACTGTGGACGTATGCGATCCCGGTCACCGACGCCACGACGTCGCCCGCCTCGGCCATCGGGTGCTCGGCGTCCGCGCGGCCCGCGTGCTTGACCTCGACGACGCCCGCCTTGACCAGCTCGCCGATCGTCGTGAACGCCGGTTCGGTGTCCACCGCCTCGAGCGGCGGCAGCTGCGGAACCAGCTCGGCGAACCGGCCCCGCACAGCCTGGAAGGCCTGGCCGGGATCCTCCTCCCTGGCGCGGCGCCGGGCCGGCGTCAGGTCCACGTCGTCGTCGAGCAGGTCGATGATCCGGACGCCGGATTCGGGCCGGTCCAGGAACTCGCGCCACTGTTTTTCCACTGTGGACAGATCGTCGCCCGCCTCGCCGAGCAGCACCGTGGACGGCGGGCGTTCGCCGGCGACCGGCCGCCGCAGCAGCCAGAGGTCGGGACCCGCCGCCGTCAGCGTGACGACCGCGCGGACCGCGCCCGCGCGCAACAGGTTGCCCCGGATGCGTTTCCCGCTGCGCCGCCCGGCCGCCGCGCCCGGCATCAGGATCGCGACCGTGCCGCCGGGTTCGACGTGCGCGAGGCAGTGCTGCACCCAGGCGAGCTCCGGTTCGCCGCGCGGGGGCAGGCCGTACTCCCAGCGCTCGTCGCCGACCAGTTCGTCGTGTCCCCAGGCTCGTTCGTTGAACGGCGGATCGCACAGCACCGCTTCGGCGGTCCGGCCGGCGAAGGCGTCTTCGCGCAGCGCGTCGACCGCGTAGACCTCGGCCTCGATGCCGCGCAACCGCAGCCGCAGGGCCGCGATCGACGCCGTCGTCGGGTCACTGTCCTGCCCCAGCACGGTTTTCGCGCCGCTCGCCAGCGCGAGCGCGCCGAAGCCGCACGCGGGATCCAGGATCGTCGACACCGGACCGGCGAGCCGGGCCATCAGTTCCGCGACCGGTTCCGGCGTCGCCGACAACCGCCGCGAATGCGCCTCGAAGTACCTGCGGCACAGCAGTTCGAACGCTTCGACCGGCCCGGCCCGGTGCGTCAGCTCGCTGAGCAGCGTGAGCAGCTCGGGGTCGTCGAGCTTGCTGTCGAAGGTGTCGAAGATCCCGGCTTGGAAGGCGAAGAAGACGCCGGCGCGGCTCACGCGCTCGGGCAGGTCGAGGTCGTCACCGAGGGCGCGCAGGCGCTGCCACGCGCGTTCGCCGGCGCTGAGCTCGAACTTCTTGCCGCGCGCGGCGAACCAGCCGGCCACGGCGGACAGGCCGAACAACGGGCTCGACGCCGTGCCGCCGACCGGCTGCGGGAAGTCGGGGTAACGGCGGCGCCAGTTGCTCACCGCGGCCCGGCCGACCCCGGCGAGCCGCGCGATGTCGGCCGCGCTGACCGTGGCGTCGTCGTCCATGGCGAGGACTCTATCGGAGGATGCTCCATTCAGCCGTCATGCTTGTGAACTCAGTCAACCAATGCTTTCATGGGATCATGACACACGATCGGTACGTCCTGCGGTACGCCGCCGGGTCGGACGTCGGCAAGCGACGCCGGGTCAACGAGGACGCGGTCTACGCGAGTTCCCGCCTGCTCGCCGTCGCCGACGGCATCGGCGGCCAGCCGCACGGTGAGGTCGCGAGCGCGACGGCGATCGACGTGCTGCGCGAGCTCGAAGTCGACCTGCGCCGGATCGACCTGACGAGCGTCGACCTCGTCGCGACGCTGGCGGGCGTGGTCAAGTCGATCGACGAGCGGCTGGCCGAGGTGGCTTCGAACGAGCCCACGACCGACGGCATGGGCACGACGCTGACGGCGCTGCTCTTCGACGGCATCGAGTTCGCGGCGGCCCACATCGGCGACTCCCGCGGCTACCTCCTGCGCGACGGCGGCCTGCGCCGCCTGACCCGCGACCACACGCTCGTGCAGGCCCTGGTCGAGGACGGCCGCGTCGCCGCCGAGGACGCCGAGTCCCACCCGCGGCGATCACTGCTGATGAAGGCGTTGCAGACGGCGGGTTCCGGCGACCCGGACATCTGGACGTTCACCGCCCGCGAGGGCGACCGGTACCTGCTCTGCTCGGACGGCCTGAGCGGCCCGGTCTCCGAAGCCACCTTGCGCGACGTACTGGCGGCCGGCACGGAGCCGGCCGAGGTGATCCCGGAGCTGATCCGCCTGGCCAACGAAGGCGGCGGCCCGGACAACATCACCTGCGTCGTCGCCGACGTCACGCGCTGACGGCCGCCCTGCTCAGACCCACCTTCGCGGCCCCGGAAGGCCATCCGGTATCGTCTCCTGCGGAGGATTGGCCGAGCGGCCTAAGGCGCACGCTTGGAAAGCGTGTTGGGTTCACGCCCTCGCAGGTTCGAATCCTGTATCCTCCGCGCTTCCAGCAGGCAAAACGCCGGGCGGCCCTCACGGGCTGCCCGGCGTTTTGTCGTCTTCGTCCCGGTTCCAGTCTCATTAGGCCACCGGACCCGCGGCCAACTTTGGGTACGTCCGCGGCTGCCCGTCCGGCCCCTTTGACTGCGGCGAACGTGAAAACGTGTGCAGTGCTGCGAATTTGCAATCCAGTACGCGGAGTCACGAGTAGGGCTGGGCGAAGTGGGTTACTCCGGTCGCGCTAGTCTCAGCCTCACCTCGCCCGCCCCCGTCGAGAAAGGCCGGAAGTGGCACGAAAACCGCTCTGACCTGGGGTAGCGCTGGCCAGCGACTTCAGTGTGCGGTACTGGTGCCGGGACGACCCCCGCACAGACCGTGATCGGCCCGGCCCCGGACGTTCCCACGTCCGGGGCCTTGCTGATTCCGGGCCCGCGATCACTCGGCAAAGTCAGATGATCACGCTGAGTCGCTGGATCTGTTTCAATGGAACCGTCCCCGTACGACACCCAGATTCCGAGGAGTAGAGGCCCGATGGCCGGAGTCGAAGAGATCCGCGCTGGCATCGCGCTCGCCAACGAAAAGGCGTCCGCGAGCATCGCCGCCCTGCAACAGGCAGCGCAGTCTCTCGAAGAAGCCCAGCAGTCGCTCGCACAGGCGACCCAAGGGAGCAGCCAGCACGAAGTGAGCCAGGCACACGGACTGTTGGCGGAGGCCTTGCAAGGCATCAACGGCTTGCAGAGCACCGTCCAAGCCAGCATTTCCTCCGCCGACTCCTACTCGGCGCGTCTGTAAGCCGGATGACGCTCGCCGAACTCCACCAGCTGCTCACCGTTGCCGTGACCGGGCTCGCCGACGCGCGCGCCCACTCCGAGCGGGCCACAAGCCTGCTCGGAGAAGCCCGGCAAGCTCTCGTGGATGCCCAGGCCAAGGCCGATCCCTGGCTTCCTTCGCAGTACGCCCAGGCCGGCGAGGGGCTGGACCAGCTCCTCGTCCGCCTGTCCGCCGCCGAGGATCTGGTGAGCGGATACCGGTCGCGCCTGTAATCCTGCAAGGGACACCTTTTTTCTTGGGGACGCCGATGGCCAACAAGGCAGCCGAGCAACGCAACCGCGTCGAAACCGCCCTCGACCGGGTCCGTCATCAGATCGGACTGGTGCTGGGGGCGGCGGCCGGAGCGCGCCAGGCCGCGGAGGCCGACCTCGCCAAACTGGAGCTGGAGCGGGACATCGTCCGCGTCGGCCTGAACCACGCCACCCCCGAGCAGCAGAACGAGTGGTCCCGCCACCCGGCCGCGCACGAGGTGTTCGGCGCGCTCGGCAGCGTGCGAAGCGCTTTCTACACCGACTGGAGCCAAGGTCCCGCCACGCTGCGGGAGCTCGTCGCGCAGAACGCACCCGGCCCGGCCGGGCTGCCGCCGGGTGATTGGCTCGGCACCGTCGGGCACAACCCGGGCCTCACCTCGCCCGGCCTGTGGCGCGTCGGGTCCGCCGCGGCCGCGGGCGGTGACGCGACCCGCACGTTCGACGTCGCCGTCCCGTTGCTCGACGAGTCGCACCTGGCGATCACGTCGGCGCCCAAGACGCGACCGGTGATCGACGGCATCGTGCAGAACCTGCTGATCCGCGTGCTCTCGACGTTCGAGCCCGGCGCGGTCCGCGTGCACCTGTGGGACATCGGGCAGCTGACCGCGATCCTGCCCGACCTCTACCCGCTGAGCCAGACCAGCGCGCTCTCGCTGTACGACCCCGGACGGCTCGAGGACCTCCTCGACGAGCTGGCCGGGCACATCCGCCGGATCCACGCCAGCTGCATGTCCGCCGGGTACACGTCGCTGCGGGAAATGCGGAAGGAGAGCGGGCAGCGGGGCGAGCCGTTCCGCATCGTCGTGCTGTACGGCAACGGCGAAACCCTCGAACCCGAACGCGCACGCGACCTCAAGCGCGTCGCGAGCGGCGCGCTGGCCGCCGGCATCTGCCTGATCATGGTCGACGTGCCGACCGCGGTGAGCGCGCCGGTGGAAACGTTGAGCCTGATCGACGACCGCCACGCGATCAGCAGCATGACCGGCACCGACCTCGTCGTCGACCTCGATCCGCCGATGCCGTCCGGGCAGGTGATCCGCGCCGTCGACAGGATCGCGAAGGCGCTGATCGCCAAGCAGGGCGGGCCGCGGTCGTTCGACGACCTGCTGCCGACCGAGCTGGGGCGCGAAAGTTCGGCGCGGGAGCTTCGTGCGCCGGTCGGGTTCTTCGAGGGCGAGCCGGTCGAGGTCGTGATCGGCGACGCGAGCCCGCACGCCCTGATCGGCGGTCCGTCCGGTTCGGGCAAGACCAACTTCCTGTACGCGCTGCTCGGCAGCCTCGCGGCGCGGTACACCCCGGACGAGCTGGCGCTGTACCTGCTGGACTTCAAGGAAGGCGTCTCCTTCGCCGGGCTGGCGCCGGGCCGGAAGGACGCGAGCTGGCTGCCGCACGCGCGGCTCGTCGGCGTCAACGTCAACACCGACCGCGAGTTCGGCCTGGCGCTGCTGCGGTTCCTGGCCGACGAGCTGCGCCGCCGGTCGGCGGCCGCGAAGGAGCACGAGGTCACGAACCTCGCCGACCTCCGCGAGGCCGACCCGTCCGGGCACTGGCCGCGGATCGTCGCGGTGATCGACGAGTTCCAGTACCTGTTCGCGGGCCGCGACCAGGTGACGGCGACGGCCACGCAGCTGCTGGAGGACATCGCGCGGCGCGGCCGTTCGCAGGGCATCCACCTGGTGCTGGCCAGCCAGGACGTCGCCGGCATCGAGGCGTTCTGGGGCAAGCCGGCGGTGTTCGAGCAGTGCACGCTGCGGATCGCGATGCCGAAGGCGCGGCGCGTGCTGGCCGAGACGAACAACGCGGCGGTGTCGGCGCCGAAGTGGCACGCGGTGATCAACCACGACTCCGGCGTCGCGCACGGCAACCAGCTGGCCCACATCCCGGACGCGAGCAGCAAGGACGTGTTCGTCCGGCTGCAGCGCCGGCTGTGGGAGGAGTACGCGGGCCGGTTCCCGCGGCCGCGCCTGTTCGACGGCGCGCATTCGCCTGTGCTGGAACAGTTCCCGGCGTACCTCGACCTGAAGCCGAACTCTAAGCCGCGGGCACTGCTCGGCCAGTCGATCGATGTCACGGAGACGGCGTGCGGCGTCGACCTGCCGCGGGCGCCGGGCCGCAACGTCGCGGTGCTCGGGTCCGCCACCGCCGAAGCACTGTCCATCATGGACTCGGCGGCGCGCTCGCTGTCCCGGCAGTACGAGCCGGGCGAGGCCGAGTTCGTGCTGAGCTGCCCGATCGAGTCGTGCGCCGACGCGGCGATGGAGCTGGCCTCCCGGCTGCGCGACGACGGCCACGCGGCGACCCTGGTGGAGGACCTGACCGGGGTACTCGAGTCGATGACTGGCGCGATGGGCAGCGGCGCGAAGATCCTGCTGCTGTACGGAGTGGACGCGGCCCTGCCGGCCTTGGAGGCGAAGGCGGTGGGCCAGCTGAAGAGCGGGCTCGACCACCTGCGGGTGGTGCTGAAGCAGGGCCCGGGCCACGGCATCCACACGATCGGCTGGTGGCGCAGCATCGCCCGGCTGAAGGACACCCTGGGTTTCGGCGGCACGGACGACATCGGCACGTGGGCAGCGCTCGACGTCCAGGGCAACGAGCTCTCGCCGTTCGCGGCGGGCCAGGTCGTGCATTGGTCACCGCGGCCGGGCCGCGCGTTGTTCTTCGACCGCACGACCCACGGCGCCCCCGAAGTGATCATCCCGTTCCAGCGTCCGGAGAACGCGCTATGACCGACGACGGCGCCACCGCGGCCATGCGGTACAAGGAGATCATCGCTCTCTCCCGAGGTTCGGCGGAGAACCTGCGCGAGTGGGAGCTGGCCCGCGCCGAAGCCCTCGAAGCGGAGATCGAGGAAGCCCAGAACGCCATCGACGTCGCGACCGAGCGCGAAGAGGCGGCGGCCAAGCGCGCGACGCGCTGGTGGAAGATGGCGCTGCACAACATCCAGGGCCTGAACTGGCTCGACCCGCGCGAGGACCCGCGCCCGGTCCCCACGGCCCGGGCGGCCTACCTGGAGCGGTACCTCGAAGAGGTCAAGCCGAGTTACCAGGAGCTGGTGCAGGCGGTGCTGGCGCTGGGCTGGCGAGCCAAGCGGGCGGCCGCCAAGCGGGGAGAGCAGCCGCCGCCGGCGTAGCTCAGACGTCGAAGACGGTGTCGTAGGGCTCATCGTCGTCCGCCGGTGTCGGCCGTCGTCGTGGCTGTTTCTGGGGCTGCGCCTGGGGTTGTGGCTGGTGGGCGAGCCGTCTCCCGGCGGCGACGGCCTCCCGGATGGCGGCGGTGATGGTCCGGCTGAGCGTGACGGCGTCGAACCGCATGGCTTCGGGCGCGAGCCGCACCTCGCTGACGACCCCACCGGCCCCGGCGAGCACGGTGACGCTCCGATCCGGCGAGACGACGGTCGTGTGGTTGCTGCTGGCGATGCCCGCGAGGAGGCGCTGGTTTTCGGCCTTGCGGTCTTCGATCTGCTTGAGCTGCCAGCGCATTTCCTCGATCAGCTGCGCGTTGTCGCTCATGCGTATCCCCCCGGACGGTGTGGCGTGTAGAAGAACTCGTAGTAGCTGCCGAACCGGTGATAAGCCATGGAGTAGCCCCGGCTCCGGGCGACCCAGAGGAGGTCAGCCTGCGGCACGCTGAACTCCACCGCCCGGATGGTGACCTTGTTCCGCCCGTCCAGCCGGGCGGCCAGGCGAGCCAGTTGCTGTTCCCGCGGTTGCCCCCGTCGGTTCAGCCGGACGATCATCAACGTCACCACGAGGGCGAAGCCGCTTCCGGTAAGCAGGATCACGAGCAAGGCGAACCAGGGCCCGGCCGAATTGCTCACCGCCCCGCCTCCCCGCTGCGGAGGCTCCACGCGACCTTCGCCGTCGCGTCGGCGATCGCGGGCCAGGCGTCCTCCGAACTCGCGACCACCGAGAGGATCACCACGGACCGCCCGTCGGGCAGCGGGATCTGGTACTCCGCCTTGATCTGCGTGCGCACATCCTGCTCGGGCAGGTGGAACTCACCACCGCTGATCGCCACGACGGCCGGCCCGATCGGCAGCCGGACCGGCTGCACGACCGCGCGCTTGTGCCGCCCGCGGTACTGCTCGGCCAGGGCCGCCACCACGGCGTCACGGTTCCCGGGCGCGGTGTCCGGCCACTGCGCCACGCCGAGCGTCAGGGTCGCGACATCACCTTTTCGGGGGCCGACGGCGAACTTGCCGAACACGCGGATGCCGTTGGCCTGCATCGTCGGCACCAGCGCCATCAGGTAGCTGCCGAACTCCTCGACGCTCTTCCCCGCACCGGCCGCGACGTTCTCGGCGACCATCCAGGCGTGGCTGCGGTTCATCTTGTCGTCGCGGCCCACCGGCATGCCGGCGAAGCCCGGCGGGAGGTCGATCTGCAGCGGCATCAGTTCCACACCTCGTCTTCCGCCCGCTGACGAGCCCGCCCGGGTGCGTTGTCAGCCTGTATGCCTGCTTCGGCGGCGTTCCAATACGCCACACCCGCCGGCGCGAAGACGGCAGCGGCGGCCTGGTTCATGTCTTTCGGCAGCCAGTAGTTCTTGAAGTCGTCGATGGGACCCTCGAAGTTCAACCCCGCCACCTCGGTGGTGGCGTCGGCCTGGAACTGGGCTCCCACCAGGCCCAGGCCGAGGGCCTTCACCCCGATCCCGGCACCTCCGGGAAGAGCCTCGCCGGCGATAGTGGTCACCGCACCGGCCAAATCGAACACGATGGTCTCGGGAGCAACATCCGCCCCGGCGGCACCCGCCACGAGGTGGCCGGTCGTAGCGCCCAGGCTGAATCCCACCGCGACCGCTCCGACGACCTCCTTGGCAGGATCGGGGAGACACTCGCTGACCACGCCGAGGACGTTGCCGACGTCACCACTCACGTCAGACAGCTTCGAGATCAGCTCGGCGTGGTCCTGCACGAAGTCCACAGCCTGATCCACCCCGTCGGCAAGGTTGTTCGTCAGGTCGCCGAGTGCCCCGCTCACCGCGTCGGTCAGCTTGTCGAGGACGTCCGGCTCGTCCGGCGCCAGCTCCTTCGCCTTCCGCAGCGCCTGCGCGACCCGGCCCGCCGCCTCCGCGTGCTCCCGCTGGAGCTGCCTCGCCGCGTCCTCGATGTTCTGGCAGCCGTCGATCGCGGCCTGGAGCTGCCGGCCCGCGTTGTCCAGGAGGCGCTGCGCGATCTGCAGGGTCTGCTGGTCCGGGAACGTCCGGTTGGCCAGCGCCAGGTCCGGGTTCGCACGTGCCTCCTCCGCTGCCTTCGCCGCCGCTTCCGCGCGTGCTTCCAGGTCGGCAGCGCGTTTCTGCAGGTCGCCGAGGTCGCGGGACCAGCCTTCGAGCGCGTCCGCGGCCTCGCCCATCGACCGGGCCGCACCCTCGAGGTACTTCGGCAGCGGACCGATGCGCCGCGCGAAGGCCTCGCTCGCCTCGCCCTGCCAGATGCCCTGCTTCCGGACGATCCGCCGGAGCGAATCGTCGGCCTCCGTCAGGTCTGTGCTCACCGCCCGGTACTTGCCGGCCAGGTCGGTGATGCCGTCCAGCTCGCCCGGCGCGGGGTCGAAGCCCAGGGCCGGGAACTCACGGGCGCTCACCGGTCGCCGCCGTTCAGGATGTCGGTGATGCCGGCGCCAGGGCGGTCACCGGCCAGATCGTTAATCCCCGGAACGCCGCCGGTGACCCCGCCACCGACCATCCCGCGGCCCGGATCCCGCGGGTCGACGCCCGGTAAGCCGCCCGTGCCCGGGCCCTTCCCCGCGGCCAGATCGTTGATCCCCGGAACACCGCCGGTGACCCCACCGCCGACCTTGCCGTCACGGTCGCCGACCGGGGCACCACCGCCGCCCAGTACCGCCGAGCCGAACTTCGACAGCTGGTCGCCGAACTCCGCCTCGATCCGCTCGTACTTCTGCTTCGCCTGCTTCAGGCGTTCCGTGACGCCCGAAGCCGCTTCGCCGAGGCGGCCGATCCCGTAGCCCCAGGCCTCTTCGAACTCGACGCCCGCCTTGCCCAGCTCCTCCGTCCCGAGCGAGCCGAACGCTCCGCCGCCGCCGAGCTTCTTGTTCGCGTCGGCCATCCGGTCCGCCGCCGTGCCGAGGTCGTCGATGAGCTTGCCCAGCTCGTCGACCTTCACCGCATACCCGTCCACGCGCCACCCTCCCCTGTGGTCTCGTCAACGGTAAGACGGATGTCAACGCTCCGCGGTTTCGCCGTCACCCGAAGGAGCTAACAAAAAAGGCCACCGCCGGGCCGCGAAGCCCGGCGGTGGCCTTTCCGTCAACCGGCTAATGCCTGGTCAGCAACTGCTCCAGGCAGTCGAGCAGGTCGTAGATGCCGTCCTCGAACGCGTTGCCCGCGCTCGGCCGGAACCGGATCACCTGCGGGTCGTGGTCGCTGGCCTGGTCGGCGAACTCCGCGTTGATGTGGACGACGTCGTAGTCCACCCCGCGCGGCGCCTTCGACGCCAGGATGTGGTCCAGCACCTGCGACTGGCCCTCGAACACGTAGCTGTACCGCTCGGCTTCCGGCACCGACGCGATCAGGTCCTTCAGCGCGCCACCGGCGGTCAGCGTCTGGACCGCGGGCGAGAACGGGTAGTCGTTCAGGTCGCCCGCCACGACGATGTTCGCGTTGCGGTCGGCTGCCAGCAAAGAGTCGACGAAGCCGCGAAGCACCGTGGCCTGCTTTGCCCGCTGCACCTCGGAACTGCGCGTCGGAGGCTGGAACCGGCCGTGCGTCGGCTGGTCACCGCCCTTGGAGTTGAAGTGGTTGGCGATGACGAACACCGTGCGGCCCTTGAAGACGAACTCGCCGGCCAGCGGCTTGCGGCTGGTCGTCCAGGCCTCGTTGGCCGGGTCGACGCGGCCGGGCGAGAACGTCAGGTGCGCTTTGCCGTGCTCGCGCACCACGCCGACCGAAGTCGTCGACGTGCCACCTGGACGGTCCACAAAGGACACACGGGCCGGGTTGAACAGGAACGCGACGCGGATGTTGCCGCCCGGCTGACCACCGTCCTGGTCGTTCACCGGGTCGATCGAGCGCCACTCATAGCGCGGGCCGCCCTTGGCGACGATGGCGTCGGTGAACTTCTGCAGCGTCTGGTCCGCCGCGACCGTGCCGTCGTCGGTGGCGCCCGAGTTGTCCTGGATCTCCTCCAGGTTCACGATGTCCGGCGTCGCCAGGTGCGTCACGATCGCCTCGCCGAGCCGGTCGTACTTCGCCTGCGGGTCACCCGGAGCCAGGTTCTCGACGTTGTACGTCGCGACCGCGAGCTCGCCGGAACGCTGCTTGCGCGTGGTCTCGCCCTGCAGCCCGTTGTCCTTCTCGGTGCCGAGCACACTGGCGAACAGCGTGTAGCCGCCGAAGTTGCTGTACTCGACCGGGCCCGACGTGGTGCCGGTCAGCACGTCACCGACGTTGAGCTTCGGGAACGGCCGCTCGGCGAACGGGATCAGCGACGAAACCTTCATGACGCCGCTGTTGAGCTGGTCGTAACCCAGGTAGACGCTGCCGCCGCGCACGGACTCGTGCTGGTCCGGCTTCGACGTCACGTACAGCTCGTTGAACGAGTTCGTCGGGCCGACGACGCGCGCGTCGCTGATCGAAACGATCTCGCTCTCGTGCGCCTCCCAGAAGTCGAGCGCGTACTTCGACGGCTCCAGCGTGAGCGGCTCGATGTTCCCGCCGGGCGACGGCGCGTACGTCGTCGGCACGGTGTCCGGGTTCAGCACCGTCGGCGCCGGGAGGGCGTTCCCGTGCGAGTCGACCGTCCACTGTGCACTGCTCAGCTCGGTGAGCGACTGGTAGTTCGACGTCGCGGGCGCGTCCGGGTAGAACTCGCGGACGGTGCCGGTCGCGGTCACCGCGTCGCCGACCGCGACGGCCGGGCTGGTCGAGCCGGTGAAGACGAACAGACCCTCGCTGGTGCGCGGGTCGGTGTCCGGGTTCGGGTCGGTGAGCCAGAAACCGCGCGACGAGCCGAACGTCCGGGTCGCGGTGACGACGCCGGTGACGCCGCTGACCTTCTTGTCCTTGAAGGGCGAAATCCGCGTGGTGCCCTGGATGTCGTGGATCTTCGCCGGGGCCGGCGCGGGGCCGGGGTCCCCGCCGGCCGACTCGCCCGCGGTGTTGGTCGGGGTCGGCTCGCCGACGGTGAAGTCGGCGGCGTTGTCGTCGGTGTCGGCGAGCGCCGTGCCGCGCGCGACGGACGTCGTGTTCGAAGGCGCCGCGGTCGGGTTGCCCTCGCGCACGGTCGCCGCGCCGAAGCCGACGAGGTCCTTGATCCGCGTGTCGGCAGCGCAGTCGGCGGCGGTCTTGCAGGTCAGCGCGGTGGTGCCGGAGACGAGGGCGACCGTGCCGGCGGTCGCCGACATCGCGATCGCGCCGGTCGCGTCCGGCGTGGGCAGCGCGACGGTGCCGCCGGAACCCTTGCCCTCGGCCACGAGGTAACGCCCGCCCGGCGCGACGCTGCCGGCCAGCGGCGTCACCTGCCAGGTGCTCGACGGGCTCGCCGAACCGGGCAGGTACTGGACGCTGAAGCCGGCCAGGCTCGTGGCCGCCGCGCCGTGGTTGGCGAGCTCGACGAAGTCGCTGGTGAGCGTCGCTCCGGAGTTGCCCCCACCGCCGTAGACCTCGGCGATGACCGCGTCGGCGCTGGGTGTGGCGAGCGCCGCCGGTGCCGTCACGCCGCCGAGCACCAGGCCCGACGCGACGGCCACCGTGAAGGCGGCCTTGGATCTGTGGGTCTTGGTCACCCTGAGTCCCCTTTGTACTTGAACAGTCGTGGCATAGTCCCCCGAACAAGTGAGGAGGAGGAAGACAAAGATGCAACGATTCGTAACAACTACTTTCGTCGTCACTCACTCGGCAGAGCAGGTTTCGTGATCACGCTCGTCCTCGGCGGAGACGTCGACATCAAGGCCCGCGCGATGCCGTCGGCCGCGTTCGCCCGGCTGGAGCCGCTGCTCAAGGGCGCCGACCTCCGGTTCGCGAACCTCGAAGGACCCGTCGACGCGGCGATGGCCGGCACGCTGAAGTCGACCGGGATCGACGTCGTCTCGATCGCCAACGACGCCTCCCACCCGCCGGCCACCACCGCGGTCCTCGACCACGCCGCGATCGCGCACTGCGGCGCGGGCGCGAACCTCGACTCCGCGCACGCACCCGCGGTACTCGAGCGGTCCGGGACGAAGGTCGCTTTCCTCGCGTACACCTCGCTTCGCCTCCCCGGCCAAGCGGCGAAGCCGGACGCCCCAGGCGTCGCGCAAGCGTTTGCGACCACCGCTTACCAGCCCGATCCCCGCGTCGCGGAGATTCCGGGCCGCATGCCGCTGGTCCGCACGGCGCCGGTCCCCGAGCACCTCGACCGGCTCGTCGCCGACGTGAAGCGCGCGAAGGCCGCCAACGACCACGTCGTCGTCTCGATGCACTGGGGCCTGCCGGGGCCCGAACTGACCGAGTACCAGGTCACGTACGGGCGCGCGGCGATCGACGCCGGCGCCGACCTGGTCGCCGGGCACGGATCGCACACCATCCAGGCCGTCGAGGTGTACCGTGGCCGGCCGATCCTCTACGGCCTCGGCAACCTGGCCTCCGAGTGGCCGGACGGGCTCCTGGCCGGCTGCATGTTCGGCGACGAACCGCGGCTCGAGCTGATCCCGGTACGGCGGAACGCGGACAACGAGTGCGAGCCGCTCGCCGGGGAGGAAGCGGACAAGGTTCTGCGGTACGTCGCGGAGGTCTCGGCACTGCGTTCGACCACAGTGACGGTCCGGGACGGAATCGCGTCGGTACCCGTTGGCGCGTAACGGATCGCGCCCGTTCTGTGACAACCCGGCACCGGCTTGTCACCCATCCGGCGCATCTGCCTTAAATGAAGGTCAAGGGCCGGAACAACCGGTGCCCAGCGGCGGTACGGTCTGCGTGAGCCGCCGGAAATAGTGGCGCAGACCACTCCCGACAGCTCAGGCCGGCACGACGCGGGGGGAGGGAGAACGATCATGTGGGGGCTGATTGTTCTCAGCTGCGTGTTCGTGCTGGTGCTGGGGATAGCCGCGGTCGTGGACCTCCGGGACCACGACCGCGGCGAACACCGGGTCTAGCGCACCGCCTGCCTTCCCTTGTAGCGACCGAGGAGGGTGCGCGCGCCGGCCACCGCCGCTCGCCCGGCGCCCTTCGCGCTCGCAGCGAGGACCGTCGTCCAGTCGAAGTAGTCCCGCCAAAGCACGATCCGACCGCCCTCGACCTCGAACGTGCCACACACCCAGAACTCCGCTTCCCACGCACCGCGGCGCAGCACGTCGGTGCGCTCGGTGAGCACCACGTTGCCGTCCGCGGCGATGTGGTGCGTCCGCGCCTCGAACCCGGAGCCGTACTTGGCCATGATGCGCAGCTGTTTTTCGAACGCCGCGACGCCGCGGGCGGGCGGCAACGGCACGTTCTGGTACACGATGTCGCTCGCCACGAACGTCAGCGCGCGGTCGACGTCGAGGTCTTCGAGGGCCTTGAGGAAACCGGTCACCACTACCCGGGGTTCATCGGTCATGACCCCAGGCTACGGCTCAGTACGGCCGGTCGCCCGCGATGGCGACGCGCTCCGCGATCCGGACGTGCGGGTGGTAGTCGTTGACCGCGTAGTGCTGCGTCGCGCGGTTGTCCCAGAACGCGACCGAGTTCGGCCGCCAGCTGAACCGGACCTGGAATTCGGGCGTGTGAGCCTGCAGGAACAGGTACCGCAGCAGCCGGTCGCTCTCGGCCCGGTCCAGGCCGACGATGTGCGTGGTGAACGCTTGGTTGACGAACAGGGTGCGCCGCCCGGTCTCCGGGTGCGTCCGGACCACCGGGTGCTCGACCGGCGGGAAGCGGTCCTGCCACCGGGCCAGCAGGGCCGGGTCGGCGAAGCGGGCGAAGCCGGGGAGGTAGTCGTGCACGGCGGTGAGCCCGTCGATGCGGGCGCGGACGTCTTCGGGCAGGTTGTCGTAGGCGGCGGCCATGTCGGCCCAGATCGTGTCGCCGCCGACCGGCGGGACCTCGATCAGCCGCAGCACCGAGCCGAGCGCCGGGTTCGGCCGCCAGGTGACGTCGGTGTGCCAGATGTTCTCGTAACCGGGCATCGCGGCGGTCCGCTCGAAGCGCGTGACGGCGTCGTCGTCGCCCTTCGGGATGAACGGGTTGGTCTCCAGCTCGCCCCAGTTCGCGGCGAACGCGCGCTGCTGCGCCGAGGTGATCCGCTGGTCGCGGAAGAAGATCACCTTCCACTCGAGCAGGGCGCGGTTGAGCTCCGCACGCAGTTCGGGGCTCACCGGCGCGCCCAGGTCGACGCCGCCGATCTCGGCGCCGATCACCCGGCCCAGCGGGCGGATCGTGAACAGCTCGTACTCTTCCCGCGGTTCTCGCAGGAGCCGGGGGCCTTCGAAGATGCCATCCGCGGGCGTGACGGCCTCGCGCAGCGGAATCCGGGCAGGGAGATCTACGGACATGGTTGTGCTCCAAGGGTTTTCGGGAGAATGCGGACGCCGGTCTCGCGTCAGGCAGGAGGCGAGCCCAGGCGGCCGCGGCGCAGCAGCAGCTCCACGACGCCTTCCCCGATCGACCACTCGATGGCCCGGATCGGCGTGCTTTCCGAGGTGACGGGCATGCGTTCATGGTCGCTTTCTTCCCGGCCCGCGGTCAAGACGTCCACTGGGTGGAACGCGGTCAACGCCGCAGGTCACCGCGATGCGGGCCGCGCGGGAGCATGAGGCAAGATCTTCCACGATCAGGTGAGCGCCCTTGACGACGGAGGTTCCCATGCCGGAAGGCAGAGGCTCGCGGATCGGCAGTGACAACCCGGAGCTCGGGCCCGGGGGCTTCCCCATCCGGCACCCCGCGAAGAAGCCCGACCGGCTGCGCGCCGCGGCCGACCTGCTCGACCAGGCGGCGGCCGCCGGCGACAAGGCGGCCGGCCGGTACGCCGAAGCCC
Organism: Amycolatopsis sp. NPDC021455; assembly: GCF_040640995.1. NCBI lineage: Bacteria > Bacillati > Actinomycetota > Actinomycetes > Pseudonocardiales > Pseudonocardiaceae > Amycolatopsis > Amycolatopsis sp. NPDC021455. The sequence goes on from NZ_JBFACT010000008.1 coordinate 111,260, forward strand.
GCGTCGATTCGACGCCGTTCGGCATCTCGCCGCAGGCACGCGAACTGGCGGCGCGCTGGGCAGCGGCGCTGGCGGCCCGTGAGGCGGACGCGCGCGTCCTCGGCGACGCGACGTCGGACCTGGCGGGCCGGCTGCGCATGTCGGCGGGGAACACCCGGAGCACTGGCTTCCGGGGGCGGTTAGCGGTGGCGCCGTGACCGTCGAGGTCTTCGAGCACCCGGCACTGTCGTCGGCCGCGGCTCGGCTGTCCGCGTTGCGCGCGGCGGCCGGACGTCTCGGCGTCCCCGACCCGGTCGCGGCCCTGCGGCACCTCGACTGCTCACCCGCCTCGATCCGCGCGTCCGCCTCGGCGGTCGACACCGGCGCGCTGGCGGTGACCGCCGCGCAGACGGAGTTCCGCGCCGGCGCCGACCACGCGGAAAACGGTGGCAGCACCGAGGCTTTCGGCACGTGGGCGGACACAGTGGACGGTCAGTACATGGCGGCGGCCCGCGCGGCGGCGTCGACGGCCGCGGTGGGCGTCCGGATCGCCGAGCGGCTGGACGAGCTGGCCGGTTCGGTGTCGTCGGAGGTGTCCGAGATCGCCGCCTCCGCCGAGCCTTCGGTGGCGGCGGTGCTGACGGGCGACCGGTCCGCCGAGGTGGTGAGCGAGGTCAGCGCCGCGTGCACCGCCGTGATCCGTGCGGTGCAGGAGAAAGTCGCGGCGCTGGCCGAGCTCGCGGCGGAGCTGGAGCCGTTGACGGCCCCCGCCGTCCAGCTCAGCTGAAGTGCTCCCGCGCCCATTCCGCGAAGGTCCGCGCTGGATGCCCGCTGACCCGGGCAACGTCCGGTGAGACGGGTTCCGGTTCCTCGACGAGCGACGCCCAGTGGTTCAGCGCGCTCTCCGCGAATTCCTCGCCCATGGAGAGAGCCAGCTGCGTTTTCGCTTCCTCTCGAGGCTGTTCTTCCCACCGGACGGGCTTCCCGAGCGCTTCGCCGATCAACCGGGCCTGCTCGGCCTGGGTGAGGGCTTCCGGGCCGGTGACGAGGTAGCGCCGCTTGGCGTGGCCGTCCTCGGTTAGTGCTTTGACGGCCATGCCGGCGACGTCGCGTTCGTGGACGAGAGACCGCTTCGCCTGGCCGTACGGCCCTCGGACGACGCCGGCGCGCGCCTGCTCGGCCCAGCCGAGGGCGTTGGTGGCGAGCCCGGTGACGCGGAGGAAGGTCCAGTCGTCGGTGACCTCTTCGACGGCGGCTTCGACGTCTCCCCACACGCCGCCCGCATCGGCGGACATCGCGGAGAGGTAGACGATTCTCTTGCCCTTGAAGGGTTCCACGGCTTTCTTGATGCCTTCGGCGGCGAAGAAGGGCCAGAGAAGGTAGACGGCGTCGACCCCCTCGGCGGCTCGGGCGGGATCGGTGATGTCGCCCTGGACGACGTCGACGCCTTCGGGTGCCTTCGCGGGATCCCGGACGAGAACTCTCGTGGCGACGCCCGCGGCTTTCAACCCGGCGACGACGTGCCGTCCGGAGTGGCCGGTGGCCCCGGTGACGAGAACGGTCATGCTGCACTCCTCTTGATCAGCTGGTACCGGCCACGGTCACACTTCAAGAGCCCTTCAAGTCAAGGTTCTCTACGATCGGTCTCCGAAGGAACCGGTACGGATTGCGGACGAGGGGCGGCTGATGGATCTGACTCTCACCCGGTTCGAGGGTGACACGCTCCACGCGGTCCACGATTTGATTGGTCGCGGCCAACCGCTGATCATCGTGGCCAACAGGTCAGCCTGGGAGAAAGTAAGCGAGGGAGCAGACCCGGAGGAGGTCTCCCGAACGGTGATAACACGCCCGACGGGGAACTTCTCCGTCGTCCGGGCCGATCTCAATTTCGTCCGGGCCGAGCCCGAATCGCTGGCCCGGTCGATCGGGAATCTGGACGCTGATGCCGTTGCGCTGCGCAAGCCGGAGAACTGGGCGGATGCGGATTTGTCGGCATTGGTGGAACTCCTCCTCCGCCACGGTCGGCCGGTCGTCTTCTTCGTGGGCCGGACAGCTCGGCTCGGCGTCTTGGCGACGCTCACCCCTCCCGCCGTCCTGATCAGCCCGCTGTCGCAGAACGTGGTTCTGGTCGGCACTCTGTCGGGCTCGCCGCTCGCGCTTCCGCAGCCGGTCGAGTGGCTGGAGCAAGAGCTTGCGGACGATCCTCCGCCCCTGGCCGTCGAGCACGTGGACGATCCTCAAGGCCTGTCCATCGAGCATATCTTCGATCTTTACGCCGGCCGGCTGGTAGCGCGCAATGTCGATCTCCCCATCGTGCTGGATTGGTGGACCAGCTACGGCTCCGGCGAGGGCAGCGGTTACCCAGTCGGCCGGGTGCCGGAACATTCCGCCGAGCCGCCCGAGTTCGACGGGAAACCGCCCCAGCCCGCCGTGCGACAGCCGGAAGCACGCAGTGTCAACGCGCTGATCGTCCGCCCCGGCACCGAAGTGCCGGTGCCCGCGGACGAGCCGATGGAACCGGCCGGCGACTACGAACTGCTGGTGAACATAGCCGCGTACCGAACGGCGAGCCTGCTCGCCGAAACCGACTCGCGCTGGCCGAGCGAGCCGCTGCCGAGCGGTGACCTCGTGCTGCGGGCCCTGCTGAGCATGGACGGCGAAGCCGAGCCACAGATCGCCCGCTTCACCTTGCCGAGCGATCGGGCGAGCTTCGCCTGCGCCTGTCCGGACGACGGACATACACGCGACTGCGTGCCGCGGCGCTGGGTGCGGTTCTCCCTCACTGCTCCGGCCAAGCCGGTCGTGTGGACCGGCGAGCTGGTCGTCTACTACGGGGTGGTCGCCGTGCACGCGCAGCGGTTGTTCCTGCCCGTCGGCACGGCGGCCACCGATGGAATGCACTCCCGGCTCGTCTACCGGCTCACGCGCACGTTCGCCGACCTCGGCTCGCTGGCCGAGCGCACGGTGAGCGTGCTGGTCACCGACCGTAGCTCACGCACCTTGGTCAACGGCGTCACCTTCGCCCGGAACCCGGCGTGGATCAGTGCGAACGCCGCCGACAACGCGGTTCGCGCGGCTCGGCAGCTGCTTTACGACCTGCATCTCTCCGACGGCCGAAGCACGCTTGACGGGAACTACGGGAAATCCGCCGCGGAGTTCACCGCCGACCTGGCCGCCCTGGCTTGTCAGGGCGCGGTCCTCTTCGAGCGGCTGTTCCGCGACAACGACGTTTTCGACACCCTGCCGGAGCTGATCCGGCACGAAGCCGTCGCCAGGAACCGGCCGGCGGTGCTCAACGTCGCCGACCCGACGATCAGCGACCCGGACCGCCGGCACCCCGTCCCGTGGTCGCTGATCTACGACCTGCCCATGCCGCAGGACCCGCGTGGCGCGTACGAAATATGCCCGTCGGTGCGACGATTCGGTCCAGGGGGAACCGAGGAAACGATTCCGCCGCATTGCCCCGAAGGCGACCACACCGGCAATGTCCTGTGCCCGTTCGGGTTCTGGGGTCTGTCCGCCATAATCGAACAACCGGCGAGCACGGATTCGCTGGTGTGGCACGTTTTCGACGACGCGAAGCCGATGCAGGTCGAAGTGGCGGCCGACCCCCGGCTGGACCCCGAGCTGAGCGCCCGGCATCTCGCCGCACTCGAAACCGCGCTGCCACGCGGAACTGTCCACCTGTCGACCATCGAGTCGGCACAGCAGCTGGCGGACGCGCTCGCCCTCGAAACGATGGACGTCGCCTACCTTTACTGCCACGGCGGGTACCACAAGGTGGCCACCAACGCGCTGCCGTCGCCCGTGTTGCGGTTCGGCGCGAGCGTGCTCGACCCGGTCACGGTCGCGAACTGGCGCCGCGACGGCCGGTGGCCCCGACCGCACTGGCCGTCCCGCAAGCCACTGATCGTCCTCAACGGCTGCCACACCGCCGAACTCACCACCGCGACGCTTTCCAACTTCGTCGACGCGTTCGCCAACCGCGCCGGGGCCGCCGGCGTGATCGGCACGGAAATCACCATCGAACAAGGCATGGCGGGGTGGGCCATGGAAGAACTGCTCCGGTCGCTCGTCGACGGAGCCGGCGTGGGGCAGGCACTGCGCGCCCTGCGTTGGCGAATGATCAATCGCGGCAACGTGATGGGCCTGGCTTACACGCTGTACTGTGTGGCCGGCTTGCGCCTTCGCCCACAGGGACTCACGCTCAAGGAGCCAACATGACCGTCGTCGGAGGCCTGGTTTTCGGCCTGGTGGTCGGTTTCATCACCTACCGGACCCTCGTCCGCACCACCCCCAACGCGGCGATCACCGACCTCGCCGCCGTCATCAGCGCCATCGGCGGCGGCGCCGTCACGAGCCTGTACAACCCGACCAGCGCCGCATTCGCGTGGTACGCCATCGGCTTGGCCGTGGGGATGGGCACGTTCTTCTTCGCCTACTGGAAGCTGAACGGCAAAGCCGCGCTCGCCAAGGTGATGAACGGCGACACGACGGTGCTCACCCGGCGGCCCACCTCCGGCGGCAACTCCGACGACGGCCCGCAGGCTTGACCACGGGCCGCTCGAACCCGGGAGACGACCGGACCCCCGGCCAGCTGGGCTGACCGGGGGTCCGGATCGAATCGAGCGGTGGCGGTGGGATTTGAACCCACGGACGGGATTAAACCGTCACACGATTTCAAGTTCCGAGCCTACCTGTCCGGAGCGGTTCGAACGGATACATTTCCGCAGGTCAACGCGACCTCTGCAACACCAGCGCCGCGCCGAACCGGCACGAACTGAGACGCCGTCTGAGACCCCCGGAGCTGGCCACGAGCGACCTGGGTGCCGGGCAGCTCACCTCGCCCGTCGTCAGGTCGAGATCTCCAGGCCCAGCGCCCAGCGCCGAACATGAAAGTGGCCTCGCACATCGTGCGAGGCCACTTCAAGCCGATGGGCGCCCGGGCCATCGGGCGTTTCCATCGAGGCTCCCCAGCTGCTCGGCTCTAGTCCAGAACGTGCCCCGGGTCGCCGACGCAGCATACCGAGAATGTGGTCGCTCTGGCAGTGGTCGCCCAGAGCGTCTACCTGCGTCGTTGGACACGAGACACCCGTCTGGCGTGCACAGTGCGCCATGCGATGAGACACCGTCGTTGGACGCGGTATGTGCCTCATGGCACACAAGTAGGCAGTCGTTAGACATCGCGAAGAGCCGACTCGGCTGGGATTCTGATCCGGCCGCCGTATCCGATGGCGCTTCCCGCGCTATGCGCTGGACACCAAAATCGGCGTGCCTACCGCCACTGCTGGTGAAAGCCGTGTTGCGGGTGACAAGATGACCGGGTGCCCGGTCCGACACCGGGCATGCGTCGTTCGCAGGGTGGCCATACCCGTAGGCGTGCGGCGGGGTAGTCGAGGTCAAAGTCTCGGCTCTAGTCCAAAGGGTGTTCCCCGGGGCGGAGCTCTATGCGCACCCGGGGCGCCTGACGGTCACTTTGGTGGCCGTTCCCTTGAGGAGGCACCCCCCGGTGTCAGGACCATTCGAGAGGCCAGCTGACGCCTGGCCGAACCCGTTCGGGGCGGGCGAGCAGCCCTCGAACGTGGAGTACCTTCCCGGGCCGTTCTCGGCCGGGTTGCCGGACGCGCCGCCGCCGGAGTACGGGGGCGCGCCGCGTGCGTTCGGCTGGCCTGCGGCTGTGGCGCTGATCGTCCTCGTGATCGCGACGTACGGTTTCTCCTTCGCGCTGCTGCGGACCGGGTCCGACCCCAAGTCGGCGGTCGTCATCCCCCTTCTGCTGCTGTTCGGTGCCGGTCTGCTGATCGTCCCGGTCGCGAACACGAAGCTGCGGACCCGGATCGGGGAGGCGGCCAAGGGCGCCTACAACGGTGCGCGGGGGAAGAAGTGAATCCGGTGATGGCGAGCGAACATCTGCCGGGCTGGCCCAACGTGGACGACCTCATCCGGATGAACGCGGACTCCGTGGAGACCGAGGCGGAGTTCTTGTTCCTGCTGCGCGAGATCTTGTCCGGGTCCGGCCGGACCGCGGGCCGCGTTGCGGCGTACGCGGGGCCAGTGTTGCCGCGGTCTACGGCGTACCGGTTTGTCTCGAAGTCGAACCGGCGGGTGCCGCAACACGAGGACCAGCTGAAGGCATTCCTTGCAGGTTGCGGATGTCGAGCAGAGAGCATCGCCGTGATGGTGATCGCGTGGCGCCGCGCGCTCGATTCCGTCGCTTCCACATGTGACATAAGCGCGGGTACTGCTGTGATCCGGTCAATTCCGCTCGAGAACGTGCCGGTCGAAGGTGAGTTGATCGAGCACGCCGGCACGCGGACTGCCAGCCAGCCGCGGGAGCTCGAGCTGCGCCCGGTCGGCGAGGTGCGCCCGCTTCCGCGCTTCACGACCCGGCAGGACATCCCGACGTTGCCCGACTTGGTCGGCGAGAGTGGCGGCGTGGTGGTGCACGGCGACGTGCACATCAACTACACCAACACGTCGCACGCCACCAGCACGAACGGCGACGGCGACCTGGCGGGCGAGGAGCCGTCAATGCGGGGGGAGCCGGCCGTGTCGCGGGTTGTTGTCACCGAGTTCGCTTTTTCGTTGACGCCTCTCATCCGAATGCAATTCAAGATGGGGCATGGCGATCCCACCCGGCTGGTGAGGTTGTTCATGACGTACCTGGTCGTGCTCGTGCTCCTCTTCTTCGCGGGCGTCACCGCCTACGTGGCGCTCCGCTAAAGCGAACACAGAGGGGCCTCGTGCATCCAGCCGATGCGCGGGGCCCTTCTGCGCGTGTCTCGGCTGGATGCCCGGGTGCCGGTCGCGCGAGGCCGGCGGACGGGCAGGGCCGCCCCACCGAGGTGATGACCGCGGTCGAGTTGACCGCCGACGGCTGACCCCTGCGCGGTAAGCGCAGTAGCGCGGTAAGTCGCTGACCAGCGCAACGCGAGCGCGGTTCTCGACTTACCGCGCATCGTGCGCGGTATATCCCGCCCCAACCCGCCGCAAAACCGCAGATCAGGCAATTACCGCGCGCAGCCGCGCATACGGCGCTGCCGGATCGGCCTGGCGAGAGGTTCAGCGCGTCGGTGTGCAAGCACCTGATTCCGAGCATCGGCGCGCATCGGCTCGACAAGTTGCAGCCTGAGCACCTGGAGCTGGCTTACCGGAAGATCCTCCGAAAAGGACTCAAGCCGTCGACCGCGCACCTCGCGCACCGGACCGTCCGCGCGGCGCTCAACGAAGCGGTGCGACGGCGGCACATCACGGAGAATCCCGCGCGTATCGCGAAGGCGCCGCGCGTGGTGGGAGGAGGAGGCGCGGCGCCTGATCACCGCGGCCGGGGAGATCCGGAACGGCGCGCGGTTCATCGTCGCGCTTTCGCTCGGGCTCCGGCGCGGCGAAGCGCTCGGGCTCAAGTGGTCCGACGTCACGATCACGTGGAAGCACGGGTGCGCGCGGCGAAACCTGCCGCCGGAAGCTGACCGCCGTCGAGTGCCCGGCGCGGCGCGATTCCGGCACGATCACCGTCCGCGGCTCGATCCAGCAACTCAACTGGCAGCACGGGTGCACGCCCGACAAGCCGTGCAGGCATGAGCACGGCGCCTACTGCCCAGAGCGGTACGGCGGCGGCCTGGTCGTCGGTGAGGTGAAGTCGCGGGCCGGGCGCCGCGTCATCGGCCTCCCCAGCCCGTGATCGAGGCCCTGGAGGCGCACCGCGTCCAGCAGGCGGAGGAACGCGAGGCGGCGGCAGACCTCTGGGAGGGAGGGGATTGGGTGTTCGCCACGCCGATCGGCCGGCCGACGCACCCGACGCCGGACAACCGGGCGTGGAAGGCGTTGCTGCGCTTGGCAGGCGTGCGCAACGCGCGGCTCCACGACGCGCGGCACACGGCCGCCACGGTGCTGCTTGAACTCAAGGTGCCGCTGCCCGCGGTGATGGAGCTGATGGGCTGGTCCAACGCGGCGGTGGCCAAGCGGCACATACACGTCAACACCGAGCTCGTGACGTCGGTGGCGGAGCAGGTAGGCGCCCACATGTGGGCCTCCCCGGACGACGAAGACGAGGAGGACGACGGCCAGGAAGGCGCGCTCGCACCCGCCTGAGGACAGACTCGGGACGGAAAGCATGCAATACTGCGGGCGACGGTGAGCGGCGCTTGATGCCGATTACGTCGGAGCGGAGCGGGGTCGACCAGGTTGCTTGCCGCCCCCGCCCCTACCAATGAACAAGCTGGTCAGCTGCCCACGAAGCTGCGAACTTCGTGTACCAACAGCGTCAGCGCGATCAGGGGCGGGGTGCTGCTTAGCGCCGCGCCCCTGATCAACTTCAGAAGCTTGTCCACCTTGCTGCACTCGCTGCAGCGCGGTCTGTCATTGGACATTGCCTACCTTCGTTCGCACATTGAGGATCTTCTTGTGCCACGTGGCTTCGAAGGCCCCAGCGGATCGCGCTGAGGCGCTTCCGAGGTCGACGCACAGACTGTAACGTCTTGGGGCCGCTCCATCCGAGCGTCGAACAGTAATGAGTTGATAACCGGCCAAGGCGTGCGCCGATAATGACCTGGTTACTTGCCTGCAGAGGCCCTTCTACCAGCGGTTCCAGGCAGCGTCCCGGAACTTTCGTGCCACGCGAACTCGGCCACCTCGACGTTCGTTCGACCACGCCAACGCTGGGTCTAAACACATTTGGCCACGCAACACCGGGTAGATCAGCGCATCCGGCCACACCAACACCGGGTAGTTCAACAATCGTGAGGGCAGTACAAATTGCAGGCTTGCGAGTCATCATGTCTCCAAGGCCACTCATGACCCGACAGGCAAGGCCAGATCCTTGCACTAGCAAATCAGCCACGCCGCTTCCGAGCGGCTACGAAGGCCGCCCGGCTAGGGCTGCCCGCCTCCGGTCGACCACTTGAGAGTACGTATGAGACGGAAACTGAGACGCACACAGCAGAACGCCCGGCGACCTTCACCGGGTCGCCGGGCGTTCTGCCTGCTCAAGAGCGGTGGCGGTGGGATTTGAACCCACGGACGGGATTAACCGTCACACGATTTCGAGTCGTGCTCCTTCGGCCGCTCGGACACGCCACCGCCGAGAACAATACCGGAGGGTCTTCCCGAGCCTCACAAGGGGTCGACTGGGCGGTGGGAACGCCGCCTGACCTGGGCATCGCGTACCACGCCGCGCGCGCGGGTGCGCAGGTCGTGGGCCGCCTCGCGGGCCTGGGCGCCGCGCCGCTGGAGCATGCCTGACATCTGGAGCCTGCGGTTGCCCGTCACCGAGCCGAGCTTCTGACGAGCGCCGCCGACCGTCTGCTGGATCTTGTGCTTCATCGTCATACCGGAGAGGTACCCAGCAGCGGAGACCCGAATCAGCGCCGCATGGCGAAGTACGTCTCCATGAGCCCGGCGCACTCCCGCTCCAGGACGCCGCCGTGCACCTCGGGGCGGTGGTTGAGACGGCGGTCACGGACGACGTCCCACAGCGAGCCCACCGCGCCCGTCTTGGGCTCCCACGCGCCGAACACGAGCCGGGCGATGCGCGCCAGCACCAGCGCGCCCGCGCACATCGTGCACGGCTCCAGCGTCACCGCCAGCGTGCAGCCTTCCAGTCGCCAGCCGTCGCCCACCACGGCCGCCGCCGCGCGCAGCGCCAGGACCTCCGCGTGGGCCGTCGGGTCTCCCAGCTCGACGCGCGCGTTGCGAGCCGCGGCCAGGGGGGTGCCGTCGGGGCCGAACACGACCGCCCCGATCGGCACGTCCGCGCCGGGAGCGCGCGCCGCTTCCAGCGCGGCCTCCACGGCCTCGGTGTCGGACGGGCGTCTCAGAGCTCGTCCAGGAGCTTGGCGAACTCGTTGCCGAACCCGCAGCGCTGCGCGACCATCTGCAGCTGCTCGTCCGGGTACAGGTCGACCTCGCCGACGATGACCTCCAGCTCCGGCCCGGGCAGCCCGAGATCCGCCAGGATCTCCAGGTCGCCCTCGGGCCAGACCGAGTCGTCCTCTTCGTCGGGGGGATCGACGCGCAGGACGTCGAGGACGTCCGCCGCGATGTCGTAGTCCAGTGCCGCCGCCGCGTCCGAGAGCAGCAACGACGGCCCCCGCGGGCTCGGCCGGACGATGACGAAGAACTCGTCGTCGACCGCCAGCAGCCCGAAGCTCGCGCCGGTGGAGCGTAGTTTGCCCAGTTCAGTGATCGCTGCGTCCAGCTCGGTCAACGCCCCCGGGTCGAGCGCACTGCACCGCCACCGACCGTCTTCCCGGACCACAGCCACCGCGAAGCCCGTGACCGGCTCATCCACCGCCATGCGCACACCGTATTCCGCCGGTCGGCCGGGCGCACGCACGGTGCGCCCGAAGCGCCGCATGAGGCACTATCGGGACCATGACCGGCCCCACTGACCTGCCCACCCTGCCCGGCACGCCGTTCGCCGGCCTCCTCGACGACGCGCGGGCGCTGCAGGACCGCACGGTCGCCCTCCGGCGGGCCGTGCACCGCCACCCGGAACAGGGCCTCCACCTGCCGCGCACGCAGGCCGCGATCCGCGAAGCGCTCGACGGCCTGCCGCTGGAGATCACCGAGGGCAAGGCCACGACGTCGCTGACCGCCGTCCTGCGCGGCTCCCGGCCGGGCCCGGCCGTGCTGCTGCGCGGCGACATGGACGCGCTGCCGCTGACCGAGGAGACCGGGCTCGACTTCGCCTCCGAAGACCCGGAGTCGATGCACGCGTGCGGGCACGACACGCACGTCGCCATGCTGGCGTCGGCGGCACGGCTGCTCGCCGAACGCCGGGACCGGCTGGCCGGGTCGGTCGTGTTCATGTTCCAGCCGGGTGAGGAAGGTCACCACGGCGCCCGGTTCATGATCCACGAGGGTGTGCTCGACGCCGCCGGGACGCGGGTCGAGCGCGCGTTCGGCGTGCACATCCTCGCCAACGCGCGCAGCGGGCTGCTGCAGCTGCGGCCCGGCGCGCTGATGGCGTCGGCGGACTCGTTCCACGTGCGCGTCACCGGCAAGGGCGGCCACGGCTCGGCGCCGCAGCACACGATCGACCCGGTGCCCGCGGCCGCGGCGATGGTCGGCGCGCTGCACACGATGATCACGCGCCGGGTCAGCGTGTTCGACCCCGCGGTGCTCTCGGTGACCCGCATCCAGGCCGGCACGACGTCCAACATCATCCCGGAGACCGCCGAGCTCGAGGGCACCATCCGCACGCTGTCCGAGCAGACGCGCGCGCTGGTCCGCGCCGAGCTGCCGAAGGTGTGCGAGCAGGTCGGCGCGGCCTACGGCTGCCGGGTCGTCGCGGACGTCGAGCCGGGCTACCCGGTGACGGTCAACGACGACCGGATCGCCGCCGAGGTGCTGCGGCTCGGCGCGGCCGTGCTCGGACCGGAGAACGTGGAGCTGCTCGCCGACCCGCTGATGGGTGCCGAGGACTTTTCGTACGTCCTGCAACGCGTTCCGGGCGCCTACGCGTTCCTCGGCGCGTGCCCGCCCGGGGTCGACCCGGCCGAAGCGGCGGCGAACCACTCCAACCGGGTGCTCTTCGACGAGGACGCGATGCCGAGCGGTGTCGCGATGCTCGCCGCCTTCGCGCTGGACGCCCTGCGTTAAGGCGCGGTGCGCGACGGGCGGCCGTCCTCGAGGTGGCCGGCGAAGCGGCGGCGCCACCCCGGCGCCTCGAACGTGACGTCGTACCAGCCGTTCTCCGTCGGCACCGGAAAGTCTTGCGAGCCACCAGGCGGGACGGTGACGCCGTTCACCGTGACCGGCTCCGGCCCGCTGTTGGTCACCGTCACCCGCAGCTTGTTCACGAACGTGACGGCGGCATCGAGGCCCGAGCCACCCGAAGCCTCGACGACGAAGCCGTTCGGGCCGTGGATGGCCACGTCGTACGTCCCGCTGTAAGCGACTTCGCCGGTCATCTCGCTCTTCGGGCCGACGTCGAAGCGTTGTGACGTCCCGCCCGCGTGGTAGGCGTACGCGGCCAGCTGCAGTGCCTGCGTGCCGTGGTTGGCCAGGTTCAGCTTCAGGGCGTCCGCCCCGGCCGTGACCCAGGCGACCGGCTGGTAGGGCAGCGGACGTGCCTTCGCCGTGCCGGGCTCCTGCCGCAGCGCGCCCGGCCCCAGCCCGGGTTTGGGGAGCCGTTTCTGCGTCCGGTCGGCTTCGGCGCGCAACGCGTCCGCGTCCGGCAGCAGCGGGATCGTCGTGTCGTGGGTGCCGAAGTCGAAACAGCTGGTCAGGTCGCCGCAGATGGCGCGGCGCCACGCCGAGATGTTCGGCTCGCGCACGCCGGTCCACGTCTCCAGGAACCGCAGGACCGACGTGTGGTCGAAGACCTGCGAGTTCACCCAGCCGCCACGGCTCCACGGCGAGACGACCGTCATCGGCACACGCGGCCCCAGCCCGATCGGGACGGGTGGCCCGGACGGACGGCCCTTCTCCGGCCGGTTGCCGGGCAGGTACTCGCCGGGCGTGCCGGGCGGCGGGGTCGGCGGGACGACGTGGTCGAAGAAGCCGTCGTTCTCGTCGTAGTTGATGAAGACGACGGTCGACGCCCACAGGTCCGGGTTGTCCCACAACGCTCTCAGCATCCGCTGGACGTAGGCGGCGCCGTCGACCGGCCGCGCGGCGGGGTGCTCGCAGTAGCCGTACGGGGCGACGACCCACGAGACCGCGGGCAGTGTCCCGGCCGCGCAGTCGGCGAGGAACTCGGCCAGCACGTGGTCGAGGTCCTTGCCCTTCCCGGAGTCGGGCTTGAGCTTCGTGCGCAGGTTCGCGCGCTCGGCCAGCCGCCGCTTCACCGGGTCCATCGAGTGCAGCGCGTCGTGGAAGTTCTGGAACAGCCACAGCGGGTTGTCGCCGTAGTCGCCGACGAAGTGCTCGGGGACTCCGCGCTCCTCGTCGTTCGCGTAGATCCGCCACGAGACGCCCGCCGCCTCGAGTCGTTCGGGGTACGTCGTCCAGCGGAAGGAGGGCTGGTAGTCGGGCGCGTTGTGCGTCGCGGGACCACCGGCGAGGCCGTCCGGGTCGATCGTGCCGGTCCAGTGGTAGAGCCGGTTCGGGTGGGTCGGGCCCTGGATCGAGCAGAAGTAGTGGTCGCACAGCGTGAACGCGCTCGCCAGCGCGTGCTGGAACGGGATGTCCTCGCGCGTGAAGTACCCCATCGTCATGGGGCTCTTCGCCGCGATCCAGCCGTCGTACGCGCCGCCGTTCCACGCGCGGTGCGTGCTGTTCCAGTCGTGCGGCAGCTCGCCGAGGTCCTGGCCGTCCACAACGGACGTGTCGACCCGGAACGGCAGTACCGGCGCACCTTTTCCGCGTTGGCGGAAGACGTCACGCAGCGCGGCGCGGTCGCCGAACCCGCGTACGCCCGCCATGGTGCCGTAGTAGTGGTCGAACGACCGGTTCTCCTGCATCAGCACCACGACGTGGCGGACGTCCTCGATCGTGCCCTTCCGCGGCACCGGAGCGCACGCGGCGGACAGCGCACCCGCGCCCGCGACGGTGGCCGCGGCCGCGCCACCGAGCACCGTGCGCCGGCGGATCCGGCCCATGCCCACCTCCTCGTCCCCAGGTCAGCGGACCGCTCGAGGAGTACCTTCGCCGCCGAGAGAGGTGAAGCCATGCTCAACTCAGCGGAACTGGTCGCCTTCGCACCGTCGACCGACCTGGAGCGCTCACGTGCCTTCTACACGGATGTCGCCGGGCTCGAGTTCATCGAGCAGACCCCCTTCGCGTGTGTGTTCCGCAGTGGCTCGACCATGCTGCGCGTGACCGCCGTGGCCGAGTTCACGCCGCAGCCGTTCACGGTGCTCGGCTGGGCGGTCACCGACGTCCGGGCGGCGGTGGCCGAGCTGCGTGGCCGTGGCGTGGAGTTCCTCACGTTCGACACGCTGCCACAGGACACCGACAAAATCTGGACCACGCCCGGTGGCCGGATCGCCTGGTTCACCGATCCGGATGGCAACGTGCTGTCCCTGACCGAGTTCACTGGCGATTAAACAACACTGTTGATTTAATGGCGGCATGACCGACGCCGACGTCCTCGCCCAGCTCGCCGACCAGGAGGAACGCCTCCAGTTCGCGAAGTTCGACAACGAGACCGCACTCGCGCTGGGCCAGCAGCTTCTCGCGGCCGCGCGGGACCGCGGACTGCCGGTGACGGTCTCCGTCCGCCGCAACGGCCAGCGGCTCTTCCACGCCGCACTGCCCGGCACGTCGGCCGACAACGACGCCTGGATCGACCGCAAGAGCCGCGTCGTCGACCGCTACGGGCACAGCTCCTTCCTGGTCGGCGCGCAGTTCCGGGCGAAGGGCGGCTCATTCGAGGAGGACTCCCGCCTGGCCCCGGACGAATACGCGGCCCACGGCGGCGTATTCCCGGTGCTCGTCCGCGGCGTCGGCCCGGTCGGCACGGTCGGCGTGTCCGGGCTCCCGCAGGCCGACGACCACGCGTTCGTCGTCGAGCAGCTGGAGCTGTTCCTGGCCGACGGCGGGAAATGAGCTGGCGCCCGCTGTTACCGTCGAAGACATGAAGCGCGCTGTTTCCACGACGACGCCGGAGAGTGTCCCGGCGCGCTGAACGATGTTTCCGGCCCGGGGCGGTTCGCCTCGGGTTTCGTCTTGTGGTCATCCGCCTCGCCGTCCACGAGGAGTCCACATGCACGACCACCGAATGCACGACCACCGCAAGCTCGGCCGCGAACTCGGCCTGTTCGGTACCGACCCGCTGATCGGCGCGGGGCTGCCCTACTGGCTGCCCGACGGCGCGATCGTCCGCCACAGCCTCGAGGAGTACGTCCGCGGCCTCGAACGGCGCGCGGGATACCGGCACGTCCATTCGCCGGTGCTCGGCAAACGCGAGCTGTACGAGATCTCGGGGCACTGGGCGCACTACCGCGACGACATGTACCCGCCCATGGACGTCGGCGGCGAGCAGCTCGTGCTGCGGCCGAGCCTGTGCCCGCACCACGCGTTGATCTACCGTTCGCGCGGACGCAGCTACCGCGAGCTGCCGCTGCGGATCGCCGAACTCGGCGGGATGTACCGCAGCGAGCTGTCCGGCGTGCTCGGCGGGCTGAACCGCGTCCGCGCGATCCACCTCAACGACGCGCACATCTTCTGCACCCTCGACCAGGTCGAAGCCGAAGCGGCCGCCGCGTTGGCGATGATCCGGCGGGCCTACGACGCACTCGGCATCAGCCCGGCGCGGTACCGGCTTTCGCTCCCGGGCCCCGGCGGGAAGTACGTGGCCGGCGACTGGGACCGTTCGGCGGAAATCCTGCGGTCCGTCCTCGACGGCCTGCCGTACGACGCCGTCGAGGGCGAAGCGGCGTTCTACGGCCCGAAGATCGACGTTCAGATCGCCGACAGCGCGGGCCGCGAGTCGACCCTGTCCACCGTCCAGGTCGACTTCCACCAACCGGAGCGGTTCGGCCTGGAGTACGTCGGGGCGGACGCGGCGAGACACCGGCCGGTCATGGTGCACCGCAGCATCATCGGCAGCGTGGAGCGCGCGGTGGCGCACCTCCTCGAGGTCCACGGCGGCGCGTTCCCGGCTTGGCTCGCGCCGGTCCAGCTGCGGTTGCTCCCGTTGTCGGCTGCCGAACTGCCCTACGCGCAGTCCGTCCTGGACCGATGTGGGGACCTGCGCGCGGAGATCGCCTCGGAGGGCAGCCTCGGCGCGCGGATCCGCGAGGGACGACTGGTGCCGTTCCAGGCCGTGATCGGCCGGGACGAGGTCGCCGCGGGACGGCTTTCCGTCCGGTTGCGCGACGGGCGCCGCCGCGAAGCGCAGCCGGTCGAGAACGCGCTGGCCTCGATCCAGGAGGCGGTCAAGCTGCCATAGCCTCGGCCAGCCAATCGAAGGCGGGTGCCAGGCTTTCCGGTGCCGCCCAGCCGTTGATCACCCCCAATAGCTCCACGTAGCGCTCGCGGCGCGGATCGTTGACGACGTCGAGCCATTGCCGTAGCTCGCCGGGATCGCGCCCCAGGCCGTCGACGATCGCCTTCCCCTCGGGGGACGTCGGCGCGATCCCGGCCGCGACGGCCGGGGTGACGGCGTCCCGCACCTCGGCCGCCAGGTCACGTCGCAAGCCGGCTTCATGACCGTCCGCGAGCCGGCGAAGGTTCGCGCGGAACTCCGTGTCCCGCATCAGCGCGGCCAGCTCCACCCACGCCTCGGCCTGTTCGAGGCTGGGATCCTCGGGTAGCTCCGGGGTCAAGGTGCGGGCGATCCCCGCCAGCTCGGGACGATCACCCAAGGCATCGGCGAGGAAGTCGCCGACCAGGCATTGTCGCTCCACTTCGGACAGCAGGGCCTGCTGGCGCACGACACTCCTCTCTTCGGAAGGCGAACCGCGGTTCGCCACTGCCTTCAGCACCGCGCTTCGCCTGCGCAGCACGCCGATCTGTACTTCCACCGCCGCGGCGTGCTCCGCCGCGACCTCCGCGACGGTGGTCTCGCCGTCGATCACCCGCCGGATCGTGGCGAGGTCGATGCCGAGGTCGCGGAGGACGCGGATGACGTCGAGCCGGGCGAGCGCGGCGTCGTCGTAACGGCGCTGGCCCGCGGTGTTGCGCCCGGACGGCGGCACGAGGCCGCGATCCGAGTAGAACCGG
This sequence comes from Amycolatopsis sp. NPDC021455, assembly GCF_040640995.1. NCBI lineage: Bacteria > Bacillati > Actinomycetota > Actinomycetes > Pseudonocardiales > Pseudonocardiaceae > Amycolatopsis > Amycolatopsis sp. NPDC021455. The sequence goes on from NZ_JBFACT010000008.1 coordinate 127,850, forward strand.
ACAGCCTTGACGGTCAGCCCGGTCCGGTGGGCGAGTTCGCCGATCGAGTAAGCCATGCCGTAAGCGTGGCAGCTCCCCTCAGGGGAGGCGCAAGACCTGCGAGTTCGCTCGATCGTGTCGATCACATGTTCGAAGATTCACGGTAGAGTCGATCACATGAGCGAACGGACTAGGTCTCCTCCCGGATCCGGGTCACCAGCTGGGTCGGGTTCACGAACCGCAACGCGATGAGAAGGAGCACGAGCATGGAGGCGGTGTAGATGGTCGCCATGGCGTCGACCGACTGGTTGGCCCGGATACCCGCGGCGAACACGGAGTTGTAGAGCGCCACGACGAGGGTCGTCGAGTCCGGGCCCGCGGTGAGGAAGGTCAGCTCGAACATGCCGACTGTCCGCACCAGCACGAGGATCGACGCGGCCAGGATCCCCGGCAGCAGGAGCGGGCCCAGGATGCGGGTGAACACCGAGAAGGTCCGCGCGCCGGACATGCGGGCCGCGGCTTCGATCTTCGGGTCGATCTGCTCGATGAACGGCGTCATCGTCAGCACGACGAACGGCACCGAAGGCACCAGGTTGGCCAGGATGACGCCGGTGATCGTGCCGGCGAGGTGGAACTTGTACAGCACGGTGGCCAGCGGGATCCCGTAGGTGATGGGAGGGATCAGGATCGGCAGGACGAACAGCAGCATCACCAGGCGCTTGCCGGGGAACGACCGGCGAGCCAGCGCGTAGGCGGCCGGGACACCGACCCCCACCGACACGGCGATCACCACCAGGGCGACGATCGCCGTCGTGAGGAGGACGTCCGACAGGCCGAACTCGCGCCAGGCGTCGGCGTACCAGTGGGTCGTGAAGCCGTCCGGGAGCCAGCTGCCGAACCACTGCGTGCCGAACGAGTCGACGACCACCGAGAGCACCACGCCCGCGAGGTTGACGAAGAAGAACACGACGACGGCCCAGACGACCCAACGTCCGGGACGCGCGACCCAACCGGTCATCCCTTGCCTGGTCGCCCCTTGCCCGATCAACCCCTGCCTGGTCAACCCTTGCCTCCGGTCGCTCCGCGGTACAGCGTGCCGCGCCACGCCATGACCAGGCCGATCACGATCAGCATGACCACCGCCATGAGCATCGCGACGGCCGAGCCCATCGAGTAGTCGTACTCCTCGAAGGCGGCGTGGTAGGCCGCGATCGAGATGACACGGGTCTCGTTCGCGGGGTCGCCGACGAGCTGCGCCGAAGGGAACACCGAGAACGCCATGACGAACGAGAGACAGAAGGTGATCGCCAGCCCGGGCGCCAGCAGGGGCAGCGTGATCCGCCGGAAGCGCTGGACGCCGTTCGCGCCGAGCGTGGCGGCCGCCTTCTCCAAGGAGGGGTCGATGCCCGAGAGATAGGACAACGTGAGCAGGAAGGAGAACGGGAAGCCGGTGATCACGAGCGACAACAGCACGCCGGTGTAGTTGTGGATCAGCGGCAGCGGCTGGTCGGTGACGCCGAGGACGGTGAGCACCTTGTTCAGCCAGCCCGCCGGCCCGCCGTACATGATCAGGCCCTGCGCGGTGAGCACCGTGCCGAGCGTGATCGGCACGACGAGGATCGTCGTCAGGAGGCGCTTGCCACGGACGCGGCCGCGCATCACGTACGCGATCGGGATGCTGGCGAGGACGTTGATGAACGTCGCGGGCAGCGCGATGCCCAGCGTCGTCCAGATCGTGTCGCGCAGGTAGGGGTCGCCGAAGAACCGCGCGTAGTTCGCGAAGACCCCGCCCTTGCGCGGGGCGAACGACAACTGGAGGCCGTAGAGGAAGGGGTAGAGGAACAGGCAGGCAATGACCAGCAGGCCGGGCACCAGGAGCAGCAGGGTGCGGTCGACACCGCGTTCGGCAAGGCGGTGCCGCAACGCGGGCCGAGCGCTCGCCACGGCGGTCACGGCGCGACCCTCGCGGCATGAGCGACGCCGATCCTCACGGCGGCCATCGAGGCACCGCGGGTGTCGCTGACTCCCGCGGCGGTCACCACCGCAAGGCGGGCAGGGGCCACCCGCGCAGTGGTCTCGGCTGGCGCAGCCGCCACCGGGGCGGCGTAGGCAGGATCCATCCGCACGGCCGTCTCGGCAGGTGTGGCGGTCACCACCGCAAGGCGGGCGGTGGCCACCAGCGCGGCGATCTCTGCAGGCGCCGCGGCCGCCAACGCGGCGCAGGCAGCAGCCATCCGCACGACGGCCTCGGCAGACGCAGCCGCCACCGGCGCGGCGCAGGCAGCAGCCATCCGCACGACGGCCTCGGCAGACGCAGCCGCCACCGGCGCGGCGCAGGGGGCAGCCACCCGCGCGGCGGCCTCGGCAGTCACGACGACCTCGCCGGTCGCGGCGGTCTCGGCAGGCGTGGCGGTCATGGCGCGAACACCAGGACCCGCTCGGCCGGGACACCGATCTTCGCCGTGTCGCCGGGGGCGAGGCGCTTGTCCGTCCGGAAGTAGACCGGCACCCCGGTCGCCAGGCGGGCGGAGACCGACAGCTCGCGGCCGTGGTACTCGACGATCTCGACCGTCACGTCCAGGGCGTTCTCCGCGCCGTCGCCGACCACGAAGTCCTCCGGGCGGATCGCCACCTTTGCCGGGCCCTCCGTGAGCGAGCCGCGGCCGGTCAGGCGGGCTCCCGCGCCCTCCACCGTGACCGATGAGCCCGCGGCGCCCGTGACCGTCACGTCCAGGAGGTTTCGATAACCCATGAAGGAGGCGACATAGCTGTTCACCGGCTGGGCGTAGACCTCCTCGGGCGTGCCGATCTGCTGGACCGCGCCCTCGCGCAGCACCACCAGGCGGTCGGCCAGCGACAGGGCCTCCTCCTGGTCGTGGGTGACGTACACCGTGGTCAGTCCCAACGTCTGGTGGAGGCGGCGGATCTCCATCCGCATCTCCAATCGGAGCTTGGCGTCCAAATTGGACAGTGGCTCGTCCATCAGGACCACGGGTGGCTCCAGCACCACGGCGCGGGCGATGGCGACGCGCTGCTGCTGGCCGCCGGACAGCTGGGCGGGGAACTTCGCCGCGTGCTCGGTGAGCTGCACCAGGCGCAACGCCTCGTCGACGCGGCGGCGGGCCTCCACCCGGCCCACCTTGCGCATCTTGAGGCCGAACCCGACGTTCGCGCGGACGGACATGTGCGGGAACAGCGCGTAGTTCTGGAACACCATCCCGAACCCGCGTTGCTCCGGCGGCTGCCCGTCGATGCGGGTGTCGTCGAGCCAGATGCTGCCGCCGGTCAACGGCAGCAAGCCGGCCAGGCAGTTCAACGCCGTCGACTTGCCGCAGCCGGACGGGCCGAGCAGGGCCACGAACTCGCCTCTCGCGATGGCGAGGTCGAGGCCGCTCAGGGCGTTCGCGGTGCCGAAGCTGCGCGACACCCCGTCCAGCCGCAGCTGCTCGAACGTCACTTCTTGCCGACCTTCGAGCCGCCGACCAGCTGGTTCCACTTGTCGAACGCCTTGACCTGCTGCTCGGCCGGCAGCGACGTCTCCTTCGGGTACTGCGCGATCCACTGCTCGTACTCCGGGCGCCCGAACTGCTTGATCGTGTCCTGGCTCTTCTGCGGAGCCATCTGCAGCGTGACGTCCTTGACCGCGGGGCCGGGGTAGAAATACCCGTCGTCGTAGGCGATGGCCTGCTGGTCCGGCTTGAGCATCCACGCGATCAGCTGCAGGATCGCCGACTCCTGGTCGGGGGACAGCCCCTTCGGGATCAGGGCGTACTGGGCGTCGGTGACCCAGTGCATCGGCTGCATGATCGCGGTCTTGACCGTGTTGGGCACCGTGCCGAGCTTGCGCGGGTTGATGTCCCAGCCGGTGGTCGACATGATCATGTCCACCGAACCCGACGCGAGGTTCTTCATCGTCTCCGTGGTGCCCGACGGGTAGTACTTCACGTACTTGCCCAGCTCCTGCAGGAACGCCCAGGTCTTGTCCCAGCCCTTGTCCGGGTCCTTCGGGTCCTTGTCGCCCAACAGGTACGGCAACCCCATCAGGAACGTCCGGCCGGGGCCGGAGTTCGACGGCTGGGCGTACTGGAACTTCTCCGGGTGCGCCTTCGCCCAGTCGAGCAACGCCTGCGGGGATCCCGGCACGGAAGAAACCGCCGACGGGTTGAACTCCAGCAGCGGGCCGGACGGGTAATAGACGACTTCGATGCCGTAGCCGTTGGCCAGCTCCTGCATCTTCGCCGCGGGTTCCTGGTAGTTCTGCATCAGGTTCGGGAACCGGCCGGCGAAGTCCGGGAGGACCTTGGCCAGGGTGCCGTTCGCGATGCCGGCCGACAGACCGTCGGTGCCGCTGAGGACCAGGTGCGTCTGGGCGACGCCGCCGTCCTGCTCGGCCTTGAGCTTGCCCGCCATGCTGGGTGCGGGCGCCGTCGAATAGGTGACCTTCGAGAGCACTTCGGGGTGCGCGGCCTTGAAGTTCTCGATCATCTGCTTGGTGAGCTGCAGGTTGCCCGCGACGTCGAGGATGTTCAGCTCGACCGGCTTGCTCGGCTTGTCCGGTACGGCCTGGGGATTCGCCGCCTGACCACCGTCGCCGCCGGGCGCGCCGCAGGCCGCCAGGCCGGCGGCCAAGCCTGCCGCCAGCAACACTCGTCGGAATCGGAAGCCGGTGCGACGCTGCATGGCTGCTCCCTCGGTCCGTGATAATGTTGTATGTCGCATCGTATATCAGATCGGACATGCCAGTGGCGAGCTCTTCTTCGGCCAGGAGGCCGCCGCCGCCCGTCTCGCGGACGGATTTCGTCCGTGACGCCATCAAGGAAGCGATCTTGAGCGGCGAGTTCGGACCGGGCGAAACACTCGTCGAAGCCGAGGTGGGCGCACTGCTCGGGGTGTCGAAGACCCCGGTGCGCGAGGCACTGCGGATCCTCGCCGGTTCCGGTTTGGTCACGATGAGCACGTACAAGGGGGCGGCGGTCCGGGTCATGGACGCCGAGAGCGCGTACGCGGTGTACGACCTGCGCGCGCTCCTCGAGCCCGAAGCCGTCCGGCGCGCGGTCGAGCGAGGCGCGGACTTCGGCGAGGCTCGGCAGGTGCTGGCCGAGGTCGAGACGGGCGCCGCGGCCGCCGACCGTGCGAAGGCGAGCCTGACCAACCGGCTGTTCCACCGCGCGCTCTACTCCGGGTGCGGGAACCCGCTGCTGGTCGAGGTCCTGGACGGGCTGCGCGACCAGGCGGCGCTGATCACCGTCACCGGCTGGGGCATCAGCCCGACCTGGCAGGGCGAAGCGGCCGAGCACCGGGCGATCCTGAACGCCGCCGAGAGCGGCAACGCCCGGCAGACCGAACACCTGCTGCGCATGCACATCACCGATTTCATCGACCGGGTCGCCTTCGGGCTCCCGGGCGACCGCACCACCGAAACCGGCGATCCGAAGGGGGCCCGATGACGTTCGAGGAGCAGAAGCGGCGGCTTTCCGGGGTGGTGGCCATCCCGGTGACGCCGTTCGACGCCGAGGGCGCCGTCGACGGCGAGACGTACGCGAAGCTGGTGGACCGGCTGGTCACCGGCGGCATCGAGGTCGTGACACCGAACGGGAACACCGGCGAGTTCTACGCGCTCGACGCGGGCGAAGCGCGGCAGTGCCTCGAGGTCACCGTCGAGGCCGTGGCCGGCCGGGCGAGCGTGCTCGCCGGGGTCGGGCACGACGTCGCATCGGCGACGCGGGCCGCACAGCACGCGCGGGACAACGGCGCCGACATGATCATGATCCACCAGCCGGTGCACCCGTACATCTCCGGTGACGGCTGGGTCGACTACCACGCCGCCATCGCCGCCGCCGTGCCGGAACTCGGCGTCGTGCTCTACGTCCGCAACCCGGCGATCTCCGGCGAGCTGCTGGGTGCGCTGGGCGAGGCGGCGCCGAACGTCATCGGCGTGAAGTACGCCGTGCCGGACCCGGTGCGGTTCGGTTCGGTGGCGCGGGACGCCGGCTTCGAGCGGTTCGTGTGGATCGCGGGGCTGGCGGAGCTTTCGGCGCCCGGCTACTTCGCCGTCGGCGCCACCGGCTTCACGTCCGGGCTGGTGAACGTCGACCCGGCGATCTCGCTGGAGATGTTCCGCGCACTGTCCACAGGGGACTTCCCGGCGGCGATGACGGTCTGGGAGCGGATCCGGCCGTTCGAAGAGCTGCGCGCCGCCAACGGGAACGCCAACAACGTCAGCGTGGTCAAGGACGCGCTCGGCCAGCTCGGCCTGTGCCGCCCCGACGTCCGGCCGCCGAGCCGGCTGCTGACCGGCGCCGAGCGGGAGCGGCTCTTCGGGCTCCTGTCGTCGTGGGGACTCTCCTAGGTGACGCAAGTTACTCGTCCGTCAAGGACGAGTAAGCGCGTCCGGGCAACCCGTCAGAACGGCATTCACGGGTGATCTCCGGACACGTCGGCGGGGGTGTCCTGGCGGAACCCGATCCGCCGACACCGGAGGCACCCGTGACGCTCAGCGAGCTTCTTCCCAGCCTCGGCTGTGAAGCCGCCGATCACCTCGAGCCAGGAGTCTGGCCGCGAAGCACGCGACTCGGCGAAGACGGCGAACTCCTCTTCGCCGGCGCGCGCGTCAGCCACCTCGCGGCGCGCTTCGGGACGCCGTCGTACCTCATCGACGAGCAGCAGGTCCGTGACACCGCTCGCGAGTACCGCGAAGCGTTGCCGGACGTCGAAGTCGCGTACGCGAGCAAGGCGTTGTGTACGCGGGCTGTACTGCGTTGGGTCGCCGAAGAGGGGTTGTCGCTCGACACGTGCTCCGCGGGCGAGATCGCCGTCGCCCGCGCAGTCGGCTTCCCCGCGGAGCGCATGCTGCTGCACGGCAACGCGAAGACGCCCGAAGACCTGAAGGCCGCGCTCGAATACGGCGTCCGGCGGATCGTGGTCGACTCCCTCGACGAGATCGAGCAGCTCGGCGCGCTCGCCCACGGCGCGCAGCAGGTGATGATCCGGGTGACGCCGGGTGTCGCGGCCGGGGCGCACGCGGCCATCAGCACCGGAACCGAAGGCCAGAAGTTCGGCTTCTCGCTGCTCGACGGCGTCCCCGACAACGTCGACGCCGCCGTCGAAGCAGCGAAAAAGCAACCAGGGTTGCGGCTCGCGGGACTGCACTGCCACATCGGCTCGCAGGTCTCCCGCGTCGACCGGTTCGAGTCCGCCGCGCGGCGGATGGCCGAGGTGCTCGCCCGGATCCGCGACACTCACGGCGTCACGCTGCGGGAGCTCGACCTCGGCGGCGGCCACGCGGTGCCGTACACCGGCGGCGAGCCCGCGTTCGACCTCGGCGGCTACTCGCGACGCCTGCGCGTCGCGCTGGCCTACGAGTGCGCGGCGCACGGCTTCCCGTTGCCCCGCTTGACGATCGAGCCGGGCCGGGCGATCGTCGGGCCCGCCGGGATCACGGTGTACCGCGTGTGCGCCGTCAAGCGCGGGAGCCGCACGTTCGTCGCGGTCGACGGCGGCATGAGCGACAACGCCCGCCCGTCGCTGTACGGCGCGCGCTACACGACACGCCTGGTCGGACGGCGATCCACGGCGCAGCGGATGCCGATGACGGTCGTCGGACGGCACTGCGAATCCGGCGACGTCCTCGCCGACGGCATCCGCCTCCCCGGCGACCTGCACGCCGGCGACCTCCTGGCCGTGCCGTGCACCGGCGCGTACCACCACTCGCTGGCGTCGAACTACAACCAGGTCGGCCGTCCCCCGCTGGTCGGCGTCAAGGACGGCGTCGCGACGCTGCTGGTGCGCCGCGAGACCGAGGAAGACCTCAGCCGCCGCGACCTGGGCTAAGCCTCGACGATGACGTCGCCGCCGCGCGGCACCACTCCGCGCGGCAGGCGGCGGCCGGCGAAGAACTCCCGGCACGCGCGGTGCACCGCGAACATCAGCGGCACCCCGAGCACGATCGACACCACGCCGATCACCGCGACCCCGCCGATGCCGAACACCGTCGTCTCGCCCGCGTCCGGCCGCGCGTACTCGATCAGCGCGAACACCAGCACCGCCAGGAAGAACACGCCGCCGGTGAACGGCAGCAGCCCCCGCAGGAGGAAGTTGCGCAGGCTCGCGAAGAGCGTCCGGCGGAACACCCAGACGCAGGCCAGCGCGGTCATCGTGTACTCGATGGCGATGGTCAGCCCGACCGCGTCGACCGAGTCCGAAAGCACGTTGCCGCTCACCAGGGCCAGCAGCACGTACACCGCCAGCGAGACGAGCCCGAACGCCCAGGTGGCGACCGAAGGCGTCCGGAACCGCGGGTGCACGCGCCCGAAGACCCGCGGCAGCGCGCCGTGGCTGGCCATCGACAACGTCGTGCGCGCCGCCGGCATGATCGTCGCCTGGCTGGTGGCCGCGCCGCTGGTCAGCACGGAGACGATCAGCAGCACGCCCAGGACCTTGCCCGTCGTCCCGTCGCCGAACACCGCGCCGCCCAGCCCCGCGAGGACGTCCTCGGCGTTCGCCTCGTTGCCCAGGCCGATCCCCTCGGTCCCGACGCCGGCGAAGGCCAGCGCGGCGACGGTGACGAGCAGGTAGTTCAGCACCAGCAACACCGTCGAGAGCACCGCCGCGCGCCCGGGCGCGCGGCGCGGGTCGGCGGACTCCTCGTTGACCGAAAGCGAACTTTCCCAGCCCCAGTAGATGAACACGGCCAGCAGCACCGCCGAGACCGCCGTCCCGGCGGAGACTCCGCCGGGCCACAGCCAGTCCAGCCGCGGCAGTGAGGCCTGCGGGCCGGCCGTGCCGTCGAAGACGCGGACCAGCGCGACGGCCGAGAAGAGCACCAGGACGGCGAGCTCCACCCCGAGCAGGATCCACTGCGCCCGCGCGGACACCTCGATCCCGCGGTAGCACAGCCAGCAGAGCACCAGCAGCCAGGCGGCGCCGATCGCCGTCGTCACCCACCGGTTGTCCGCCGCTCCGGTCGCGCCGAACAGCAGCAGCGTGTACCGGCCGGTCAGCGCGGACTGGCTGCTCATGACCAGCAGCTGCGCCACCGTGACGACCCAGCCGGTGAACCATCCGGCGTGCGGGCCGAACGCCCGCGACGCCCAGGTGAAGTTGGTGCCGCAGTCGGGTTCCGCGGTGTTCAGCTCGCGGAACGCGACCGCGACGAAGAGCACCGGCACGAACGAGAGCAGGACGAACGCGGCCGCCTTGAACCCGGTGCCCGCCAGCACGATCAGGCCCAGCGTGGCCGCGATCGAGTACGCCGGCGCGGTCGACGACATCCCGATGACCATCGACGACACCATGCCCAGAGCGCCGCCGCGTAGCCCCTTCTCGGGCACGGCGGGAGCGACGGCGAGCGCCATTTGTTGGTCCTCCTGGGGTTGCTGGAGACGACGGAGCCGCCAGACCGTACCCGGCGGCGGCCTGCAAGTGCGTCCGGCTGTGCGCGGGCGCACAAACCGCCTCGGAAAGCCTCGTGAATTCCGTCTCCTGCCACCGATTCCTCGGCCGATCGGGACGTGTACGCCGGATCACGCGAAGCTGGCGTGGGGGTCTCGCTTTCTGGTCAGGTCTCGATACGCTGCGCACTTGACAAATCACCTGCCGAAACACAGGGAGGGACGGCATGGGTGACGAATCACGGGCGCGCGCGCTGGACAATACGGACAGATCGCTGATAGCTCTGCTGCAACAGGACGGCAGGGCCTCGTTCACCGCGCTCGCCAAAGCGGTCGGGCTTTCGGAGGGTGCCGTCCGCCAGCGCGTGCAGCGGCTGCTGCGCGACGACCTGATGCAGATCGTCGCGGTGACCGACCCGGCCAACGTCGACCTGACGCGGCAGGCCATGGTCGGGATCAGCGTCGACGGGGCCGATCCCCGCGAAGTCGCGGACAAGCTGTCCGAGCTGCCGAACGTGCACTACGTGGTGCTGTGCGCCGGGCGCTACGACCTGCTGGCCGAGCTCGTCTGCCGGGACGACGACCACATGCTCGAGGTGCTCGGCGAGGAGGTCCGGAAGATCCCGGGCGTGTCCGGCACCGAGCTGTTCGTGTACCTGAAGCTGGCCAAGCAGAACTACTCCTGGGGCCGGCTCACGGCGTAGCGGCCGGGGATGACGGGAAACCCGCCATCCCCGCACCGGCTACAGGAACCGCCGGTGCCCGGCCCGCGCCGGGGCTCCGGCTTCGGCGAGCCCGGTCAGCGCCGCCGGGAGCGGATCCCGGTGCAGCACCCCGAGGCGCTGCGTGGCGCGGGTCAGCGCGACGTACAGCTCGGCCGCGCCGCGCGGGCCCGCGGCCAGGATCCGGCCCGGGTCGACGACGAGGACGGCGTCGAACTCCAGGCCCTTGGCCGCCGACGGCGGGATCCATGGGTTTCGGGGGTTCCGGGTGGCGAAGCCCCCGGTTGTCATCGTGCCCGGCACGTCCGGCGGGCCGATCACGACGCTGGTGCCTTCACGGCCGGCCTCGTCGCGGACGAACTCGGCGACGGCGTCGGCCAGTTCGCCGTCCGAGACTCGTCTGGACCACGGCCGGACGCCGCACGCCCGCACCGACTCCGGCGGCCGCGCGTCCGGCGCGAACCGCGCGAGCAGGGCGCCGGCGACGGTCATGATCTCCGCCGGGGTGCGGTAGTTCACAGTCAGCTCCCGGTACTGCCAGCGGTCGCCGACGTACGGCGCCAGCACCGGGCCCCACGCCGTCGCCCCGGCGGCGCTGCGGCGCTGGGCGAGGTCGCCGACGATCGTGAAGGAACGGCTCGGGCACCGCCGCATCAGCACCCGCCAGTCCATTTCGGACAGTTCCTGCGCCTCGTCGACGACGACGTGCCCGTACGTCCAGTCGCGGTCCGCGGCCGCGCGCTCGGCGAGGTCGCGGGTGTCGCGCTCGACGAACCGCCCGGCCAGGTCCCCGGCGTAGAGCAGGTTCTCGGCGACGAGCATGACGTCTTCGTCCAGCTCCTCGCGGTCCAGCTTCATGACGTCCATGACGCCGGCGGCGTACTCGGCCTCCTCGTCCGCCTGACGTCGCGCGGCGGCGCGTGCGGCGGAGTCGTCCCGGCCGAGCAGGCCGGCCAGCTCGTCGAGCAGCGGCAAGTCCGACACCGTCCAGGCCGAGCCGTCCGCGCGGAACAGGGCCGGGTCGGCGCCGGCGGCTTCGAGGCGGCGCGGCGACATGTACAGCGGCGCCAGCAGCGTCTCCGGCGTGAGTTCCGGCCACAGCCCATCGAGCGTGGCACTGAGCTCTTCGTGCTCCCGCAGCTCGTCGAGGACGTCGGCGCGGAGATCGGCCCACGGCCCGCGGTCTTCCCTGGTCAGCCAGCCCTCGCCGATCTTCGCCACGGCCCGCTCGGCGACGAGCGCCAGGACGTGCCGGCGGAAGATCGGGCGCGCCTCGTTGTGCGGCCGCCCCGAGCGGCGCGCCTCGCGCCGGGCCTCGTCCACCAGACCGGCGTCGAGCTGCACGGTGACGTCCCCCAGCTCGACCGGCACGGGTTCGTCCGGTACCCGCTGCCGGTCGGCGACCGCCGCGTTCAGCACGTCCAAGATCTTCAACGACCCCTTGAGCCGCGCCACCTCCGGTGGGTCCTCGGCGGTGACGTGCAGCCCCGGCACGAGGTCGCCAGTGGTCAGGAAGACGACGTCCGACTCGCCGAGGGACGGCAGCACGCGGCCGATGTGGTCGAGGAACAGCGGGCTCGGCCCGACCACGAGCACGCCGGTGCGCGACATCCGCTCGCGGTGGGTGTAGAGCAGGTACGCCACCCGGTGCAGCGCGACGGCGGTCTTGCCGGTCCCGGGCCCGCCTTCGACCACCAGCACACCCGAGTGGCCGAGGCGGATGATCTCGTCCTGCTCGGCCTGGATCGTCGCGACGATGTCCCGCATGCCCTCGCCGCGCGGCGCGTTGACGGCCGCGAGCAGCGCCGCGTCCCCGCGTTCGCTGTCACCGGGACGACCCAGAACCTCGTCGGTGAAATCGAGGACCCGGCGCCCCATCGTGTGGAACTGACGACGGCGCCGCATGTTTTCCGGCGTCGCCCCCGTGGCGGTGTAGAACGGCCGCGCCGCCGGCGCCCGCCAATCCAGCAGGAACGGCTCGTAGTCGTTTTCCGCGTCGAAGAGACCGATCCGGCCGATGTAGCTCGTTTCGCCCGAAACGGCGTCCAACCGGCCGAAACAAAGCCCGTTGTCGGCGAAGTCCAGCCGGGTCGCCTCCCGCGACCGGCACCGGACGTCGGTCTCCCGTTCCCCCGGCGTCAGACCGGTTTGCCCGAGCGCGCCGTGGTAACGGGCCTGCGCCACCGCGCGCTCGCGGTCGAGCCGCTCGTACAGCGCGGCGACGTAGGCCCGTTCTTCCCGCAATTCCTCGTCGTACCCCTGATTTGACAAGTTCCCCTCACAGCGGTTAGACTGTCGACAAGTTCGGCGAGTTCTCCTGTGGTTTCCGGAGGGCACGCCGATTTTTTATTGTCCACCCGCTGTCAAGGCCCTCAGCCCAGCATGAATTCACGCGGGTTCAGCGGCCGGTCGACCACCCGCACGTCACCCAGCAGCCCCGCGAAACTGCGGTCGACCTTCCCGTCGTAGGACGAGGCACCGACCAGCCACGACCCGCCCGGGTCGGCCAGCCCGACCGCCGGCGTGGCCGGGTTGCGGACCACCGGGCAGCCGTCGACGTACATCGTCGTGCGCCGACCGTCGTTGACCACGGCTACGTGCCACCACTTCTCGACCGGCAGCTCGTGGCCCCAGTTCGTCGACGTCCGGTCCTGGTTCAGCGGGTACACGGCCCACTGCAGCTCGCCACCGTCCGAAAGGGACAGTGTGGCGGCCGATTCCTTCGGGTCGTCGCCCGTCTTGCCCGCGGCCGCGCCGCTGCCCTGCCGGGAGAACAGGCCGCACCAGCCGTGGTGGCCGTCCTTGAAGTTCGCGGGCAGCCAGAAGAACGCCTCGACCGTGTAGCCGCACTCGAACTTCAGGCGGTTCATCGGCGCCGCGTCGACGGTGCGCAGGTACGCGCCGCGGCTCGGGTCGCGGCTGCCGTCGAACCGCAGGCTCGCCCGCGACGGCTGCCGCGGGGAGAACGCGCTCGCGTACTTCAGCGCGTCCGGCCCGCTGCCGGGCGCGGTGACGCGGGTGAGGTCGTTGCCGTGCCCGGTCTGGTCGCGCACGACGACGTCGTCCGGCACCGGCTTGCCGTCCTGCCCGCCCTCGAAACGCCAGTACGCGACCGTGCCCGGCACCAGGAGCTGCCTCGCCGGCCGTCCCGGCGGGACCGGCACCGGCGCGAAGCCCTTGAAGCGCTCGGCGAAGTCGATCTCCAGGCTGAAGTAGTCGGCCTTGCCACTGCGCTCGACCTCGACCTGCTGCATTTCCGACAGGTGGTCCTGCGCGGCGAGCCAGGGCGAGAACGTCCGGACGTCGATCACCCCGCGGGCCAGGTCGAACTGGTAGAGCCGGATCATCGCGCTGCCGCCGTAGTAGCGGTCCTGGTAGTTGGCGATGTGGACGTGCACGTCGTGCCCGGCGGCGTTCTTCCGGACGGTGCGCCCGGTCGGCCAGTAGTGGCCGTTGAGCGTCAGGAAGATCTGGTCGTTGCCCTCGACGAGCTCCTTCCAGACGTGCTCGCCGAACGTCGAGAACTGCGCCTGGGCGTCGTCGTCGGCCCAGACCAGCTCGTGGATGGTGAGGATCGCCGGCAACGTCGGGTGCTGCGCGAGGACCTGCTTCGCCCAGTTCAGGCCGCCCGCCGAGGGCCGCCAGTCCAGCGCGAGCAGCAGCCACTCGCGGCCACCGCCGCGGAAGACGTGGTACCTGTTGTAGCCGTCCTTCGTGGCACCCCGGAACGTCGGGGAGTTGCGCTGGCGCTGCGGGCCGAACGCGTCGAGGTACGGCGACGGGCCGCGCTGGTCGTCCTTCGAACCGTCGATGTCGTGGTTGCCGGCGAGCGTGCTGTAGGGGAACCGCCGCCGGTCGAGCGCCTGGAACGAGCGGCTGACGCGGGCGAACTCGTCCGCGCGGCCGTTCTGGGTGAGATCCCCCAGGTGAGCGAGGAAGACAACGTTGTCGTCCGCCTCGTCGAGGACATAGCGCAGCGAGGCGTCCAGCGGGGCCGCGTCACCGCGGTCCTCGTCGAACAGGTACTGCGTGTCGGGCATGACCACGAGCGTGAAACGCGGATCTTCGGGGTCCGGGCGGAAACCGCGCGCTTCGGCGACCGGCGCGCCGAGGACGTTCGGCAGGGTCGCCGCGGCGGCGACGGCCGGGGCGCCGAGGAGGAAGGTCCGGCGAGAAGTGTCTGTCACGGGCGGGAAGCTACGGGCGGCTTTCGACGGCCCCGGCAACTGCTGCCGAACAGGGGATGAACAGCGGTACTGTGCCCGCATGAGCGAGCTTGCGAGCGAATCATTCAACACTGCGCTTCCCGCTCAGGGCACACCGAGCGTCAGCGAAGTGTGCGCATGAGCGAGCTTGCGAGCGGATCGTTCAACACTGCGCTTCCCGCTCAGGGCGCACCGAGCGCCGGCGAGGTGTGCGCATGAGCGGCCCGCGGGTGTTCCGGCTGATCCAGCCCGTCGACGACATCGAAGTCGCCGTCGCGTTCTACGCCGCCGTCTTCGGCGATCCGGGCGAGCGGATCTCGGTCAACCGGCACTACTTCACCTGCGGCGGCGTGGTGCTCGCCTGCGTCGAAGCCCCGCTCGAACACCGCGAGCCGCGGCCGCGGAAGGACCCGCGGATCGTCTACCTCGCGGTCGAGGACGTCGAGGAGACGTTCGAGCGGGTGCGCGCCGCCCGGCCGCGCTGGCTCGACGACGCCATCGAGACCCAGTTCTGGGGCGAACGCTCCTTCTACGCCGACGACCCCTTCGGCAACCCGCTGTGCTTCGTCCAGGAAGACACGCTCTACTTGGGCGGGCCCGTCGGCTGAGTGTCGTTGTCCGGGTGCAGCCGCATCGGCATGACGAACCAGAGGGCCCCGAAGATCAGCAGGCACAGCACGCCCAGGACGACCATCGCGATCCAGCCGTAGACCACCTTGGCGATCAGCGCGACGGTCGACGTGATCGCCAGCGCCAGGCAGACCAGCCCGACCAGCACGAGCCGGTTGCCGACGGTGAGGATCCGCTCGCGGCTGCCCGTGCGGAACAGCAGCCGGTGCCACGCCGCGGGCGCGGTCAGCAACGCCGTGGCCGCCACCGCGAGGGCCACCGCGGACAGGTGCAGCGACTTCTCGAACCCGCTGGCGTCGTGGAACCGGTCGGTGAACACGACCGACAGCAGGAAACCGAAGAGGATCTGCACGCCGGCCTGGGCGACCCGCAGCTCCTGCAGCAGCTCGCCGATGTTGCGCTGCAGCTGCTCGTTGCGGGTTTCGCCGGTGTGTTCGGGCACGAATGCACAATAACCGGACACGGGACGGTCCACCGGCTGGGAAATCCGTGACTTTCCCACGAACTCCCGGCCGGCGACCATCCTAAGTGGACTGGTTCAGAACCCCCAGGAGCGTTCGGGCACCACGCGGATGCGGACGGAGTACTTGGCGTCGAACCCCTCCGCGGTCAAGCCGATCGCCGCGTAGTGGGAGCCGTACTTGTCGAGGTACCCGGGCGCCTCCGAAGGCTTGCCCGCTTCGACGTGCGCTTTCCCGTTGACGACGAGGATCGAGCCGCCGTGGGAGTCGCTGTTGAGGTGGAAGCTGACGTCGGGGTTCGCCTCGATGTGCCGGAGCTTCGCGGTGCCGGGCTCGCTGAACACCACGATGTCGTCGCCGTCGAGGACGAACCACACGGGCCGGGGTGCTGGCCGCCCCTTCGGCGTGACGGTGGTCAGCCAGGCGATCGGCTCGTCCGCCCGGTCGGCGAGCTTCGGTTCTGCCATGTCGGTGCCCCTTGGTCGTCGGTGTGTGATCCAGACAACCACGGGGCACCGACGATTTCTTCCCGCCTCAGCGCGACGCCACCCGCCGGGCGTACCGCGTCCCGGCCGCGAGCAGCACCAGCCCGGCGCCGAGGAACGCGCCCACCCTGGCCAGGCCGTCGAGCGCCGAAAGGTCGAACAGGACCAGCTTGAGGACCGCGGCGCCGACCAGGACGAGCCCGGTCACCCGCAGCCCGACGACGTCGATCCCGCGCAGCAGCAGCACGAGGGCGGCGATCGTCCAGGACACCGTGATCAGCGCGTGGCCGAGGAGGAACCCCGGCCGGTCCGGCACCGCCAGCAGCGACCCGCACAGCACCACCCCGGCGGCGCCGTACAGCGCCGAGACGCCGGCGAGGAGCCACACCGGCAGGTCGTCGGCCGGTCCGCGGAAGACCTCGAGGCGGGCCGCCGCCCACGGCAGCGCGACCGACACGGCGAGGACGAGCGCGGCGACCGCGAGCGCCCCGGTGAGCTCGGCGACCGGCCGGGCCCGCGGGACGACCAGGAGCGCGGGCGTGACGTCGAAGAACACGCCGATCAGCCCGCCGATGGACGCGAACCCGAGCGCGGCGGCGAGCGTGACCCGGTTGCGCCCGGCCACCGCGGCCACGACAAGCAGCAGCGCCTCGCCGAGCAGCACCCCGGCGCGGGCCGGGCCGTCGAACCGCGTGACCGTCGCCTGCAGGATCGCCAGCAACCCGGCCAGCCCGGCCAGGTGCCCGGCGAGCCCTGGCCACCAGCGGCGCGCGGCCCAGACGGTGAGCAGGACGGCCCCCGCCCCGGCCGTGATCGGCACCGACTGGGCCTTCGGCAGCAGCAGTGCCGCGACGAGCGTCGGGACGACCGCCGTCGCCAGCAGCGTGAGCGCCGCGGGGTCGTTCTCGCGGCGGCGCAGCACGATCAGGGCGAGCGCGACGCCGGTGACCCCGGCACCCCCGGCCGCGGCGGTGTTGGCCCAGCTGTCCCCGCCACCCAGCACCGCGGTGCTGATCACGGAGGCGAACAGCGGCGGGACGCCGGCGGCGAGCGTCAGCGACGACCAGTCGCGGCGCAGCTGCACCGGCGTCGTCGCGAGCTGGACCATCAGCAGGAAGGTGACCAGTTCGGGGGTGAACCCGCGGACGATCATCGGCGCGCACACGACACAGCCGATGACGACGGCGGAGGCCAGCAACGGCGACTCCCAGCGCACGGCCACGAGCAGCCCGACGGCGGCGACGGCCAGCCCGGCGGCGAGCCCGGCGAGCACCGGCAGGAACTCGTACAGCGTCGTCGCGGCGACGACGTCGAGGTAGAGCGTCGCGATGCCGGTGGCGGCCAGCGCGAAGGCCCCGGTGCGACCGGCGGGCTTGCGGTGCAGCCACACGCCGGTGCCGGTCAGCGCCAGGCCGAACCCGGCCCCGACGAGCACTCGCGGCAGCGGCCCGAGCCAGCCCCGCTGGACGGCCAGCACGAGCAGCAGGACGACGCCGAGCAGCGTCACGGCACCGCCGACCCAGGCGAGCACGCGGCTCCCGGCGCCCTCCTTGCCGAGCTTCGCGCCCAGCGTCTCCCGCGGAGCGGGCGGGACGTACTGCTGCTGGGGCGGCGGGAAGTACTGCTGCTGCCGGGGCGGCTGCCACTGGTACTGCGGGAACGGAATCGACTCGGGCCGCATCGGCCGGGGCTGGGGTTGGGGCTGAGGCGGCGGCTCAGGCCGCGGTTGCGGTGCCTGTTCGGCCGGCTGGGGCTGGTCGGCCTGCCCGTCCCGCACGGTCCGCAGTTCGGAACCCACCAAGGCGAGACGACGCCCCAGGTCGTCGATCTCGCCGGCGAGCCGGAGGAGCACATCTGCTTCGGTGGTCATACCGGACAGGGTCACGCACCGGCGTCCACCTGCGGATCCGTAGCACTACTCAAACCCGGGTCACGTCCTGGTCGCGGCGAGAACGGCGTCCATGGTCGTCATGATCGAGACGGTTTCGTCGAGCGGCATGAGCGGGCTTTCGGTTTCGCCGGCGGCCAGCCGGAGAGCCACGTCGTCGGCCTGGTGCCGCAGGCCACGGCCTTCGTCCCGGTATTCGTGCCGGCTCGGCTCGCCTCCGCGCGGAACGAACGTGAAGGACGCCGGAGCGTAGAACGGCCCGTCGATCTCGATCCGCGCGTCCGTGCCGACGATCGACGCCGTGGTCGGCGAAACAGCGCTCAACGTGCAGGTCAGCACGGCTTGAGCACCACTCGGGTAGCCGAACAGCATCGACATCTGCGCGTCGACCCCGGTGAAGGCGGGCGTCGCCAGGGCGGCGACGCGGTCCGGCGCGCCGAGCACCATCGACGCGAACGACACGGGGTAGATCCCCAGGTCGAGCAGGGCGCCACCGCCCAGCTCCGGAGCGAAGAGCCGGAAGGCGGGATCCTCGGCGAACCACTGCCCGTGGTCGGCGGCGACGGTGACGATCCGGCCGAGGCTCGGCAGCAGCTCCCGGACGTGCCGGACGTGCGGCAGGAACCGCGTCCACATGGCTTCCATCAGGAACAGGTGCTTGCCGCGCGCGAGGTCGACGAGGTCACGGGCCTCGTCGGCGTTCATCGTGAACGGCTTCTCGACCAGCACGGGCTTGCCGGCCTCGAGCGCGAGCCGGGCGTTGCCGTGGTGCAGGGGATGCGGAGTGGCGACGTAGACGACGTCGACGTCCGGATCGTTCGCCAGGGCTTCGTAGCTGCTGTGACGTGCGGGAACGCGGTGCCGGTCGGCGAACCGCGCGGCACTTTCGGCAGCACGTGACCCGACGGCGGCGACGACGCCGGAATCGGTGAGCTTCAGGTCTTCCGCGAAGGCGCCGGCGATGAGACCGGTACCCATGATTCCCCAGCGCAGCGGCTTGTCGGTCATGCCGGAACCCTAAGCGAACCGAACTTTCCCCGGCTAAGGTTGGTCATCGCGCATGAAGGCGTCGATGATTTCCTGGTCATGGCGGGTGCGGGCGCCGGTGATCTCCAGTGACCGGCCGTCCTTGCGGATGATCAGGGAGCGGCCGTTCGCCCGGTTGACCCAGTCGCGCAGGGTGCGGCCGAGGATGATCAGCACCGGGGAGGAGCTGAGGGTGACGACGAGCGAGGTCACGGTCGACGCGTCGACCCCTTTGGCGCCTTCCGGCGGCGTCGGACCGGGGCCGAATTCGACCGCGTCGACATCGAGCCCGAGCAGTTCTTCACGAAGCCGCCGGATTTGTTCGTCGGCCACCGCCGGATCGTCGCCGGGCACCGTCACCGAAATGTCCGTCACCTTTCGCACGATATAGCACCCGTGCCGGAAGAAGCAGGTACTCATACGATGGAAGTCCCCCGTGGCCACAACGCCGTGGCAGCGACCGGGAAACGCTTGGCGCTGCTCATCGCCTGCGACGACTACGCGGACCCGGGGCTGGGGCCGCTGCGCGGGCCGACCCGCGACGTCGATGAGCTGAGCGAGGTCCTCGCCGATCCGGCCATCGGTGACTTCGCGGTGACCGTGCTGGCCAACCGGTCTGCGCACGAGGTCCGGGTGGCCGTCAGCCGGCTGTTCAGCACGGCCGCCAGGAACGACCTGGTGCTGTTCCACATTTCCGGACACGGCGTCAAGGACGCCGCCGGCCGACTCCACTTCGCGGCCGCCGACACGACACTCGACCTGCTTTCCGCGACCGGCGTTTCGGCGGACTTCGTCCGTGACGAGGTGGATCGCAGTCCCGCCCGCCAGGTGATGCTGTGGCTGGACTGCTGTTTCAGTGGGGCGTTTCCCGCCGGCCTGATCCCCAAGACCGGCGGCCGGGTCGACGTGGTCGGCCAGCTTTCGGCGAGCACCGGCCGAGGCTGCCTGGTGATGACCGCGTCGAACCACGTCGAGCACGCCTTCGAGATCGGCTCCGGCCCGGCCCCCGGCGAGCGGACGGCGCCGTCGTTCTTCACCGAAGCGATCATCGAAGGATTGCGCACCGGCGATGCCGACCTGGACGCCGACGGCGAGATCGAGGCCGGCGAGCTGTACACCTACGTCCACGAGCGCGTCCGGTCCCGGACCGAACACCAGACCCCCTCGCGCAATGACCGGGTGAGCGGCCCGATCTTCGTCGCGCACAGCAGGAAGAGCCCTCCGCTGCCACCGGGTCTCGACCCCGAACTCCGAGCGGCTCTGCGGAGCAAGCACGCGGCGGTCCGCCGAGGCGCCTTCCGCGCCCTCAGCGTGGCGGCCGACAACGGCGATCGCGTCGCGATCGAGACGCTTCGGGCCCTGGACGACCTCAGACCGCCACCGGTGTCCGCCTTGGACGTCTCCCCTCAGCCGCCGGCACGCCGGCGCAGGGTGCTGGTTTCGGCCGGGGTGGCCACGGTCGTCGTCGCCGCGCTGGCGATCGTGCTGGTGAAGCTGCTCGGCGGTACCGACGACACCAAGGCCGGCGGCACGACGACTCCAGCGCAGAACACGTCGTCCTCGAACACATCGTCACGACCTGCCACCACGCCAAGCCCGTCGAGTCTGAAGTGGGTGACCGTGCGCGTCTTCAACAACTCGGTCATCAGAGATCTGGGCACTCGAGCGGCCAACGACTTCCGCGCGGGGGGCTGGAACGTCAGTGAGGTAAGCAACTACTCACAAGGCATCATCCCAAGGACAACGGCGTACTATCGCCCTGGAACGGATGAAGAAGCAGCCGCGAAAGCTTTCGCGGCCGAGTTCGGTATCCTCGCCGAACCCCGTCTCGAAGGAATCAAGGACGCGAGCCCCGGCGTGGTGGTCATCGTCACCAAGGATTACGGCTGATGCCGGCTCCGCCTTCGGCTGCTCACTCCGGCGAAGTGGTCCACAACGCGCTGATCGGGACGCAAGCGAGGTCGTCGCCGAAAGGAAGGTACTGGTCGCCGCAGTGGACGACGAAGCCGGCGCGAAAGCGGTCGCCCAGGCGCCGTTGGAGGACGCGGATCGAGCGGAAATCGTTGGCACGAACCGTTTCCGCGGCCTTCACCTCGACGGCGACCACCCGGCCGGTGTTGTCCTCCAATACCGCGTCGACCTCGTAGCCGTCACGGTCGCGATAGTGGTGCAACCGCGGCATCGTCCGGCTCCACGTGATCTGGCGCGCGAGTTCGCCGATGACGAATGTCTCGATGAGCCCGCCCGTCGTGGCGTCGTTGGCGACTCCGGCGACCAGGTGCCCGGCCAGGCCGGCGTCGTTGAACACCAGTTTCGGCGTGGCGACCGCCCGCGTCGTCGCGTTCGCCGACCAGGCCGGGATCAACCGGATCAGGTAAATCAGTTCGAGGAGGTCGACGTAGTCGCGAACGGTCGACACGGGAAGCCCCAGGTCCGAGGACAGCCTGCTGTAGTTGAGCAGGCCACCGGACTGTGCGGCCAGCGCTCCGACAAGACGACGCATGTCGGAGCCCCGCCGGATGTCCGCGACCTGGTGCACGTCCCGGCTCATGATGTCGTCGAGGTAGGACCTGAAGAACTGGTCCCTGCGCCGGGGAGTGGTCCGGCGAACAGCTTCGGGATAGCCGCCGCGGGCCGCGAGAGCCAGGTAGTCGCGGCGACGCAGCTCGGAAGGTTCTCCGCGGAGCCGGCTGCCGTGGGCGAACGCGGCATCGACGAAGCCGTCCGGTTTGCCGTCGATCTCGCCCTGGGACAGGGGGAACAGTTCGATCGTCTCCGAGCGCCCGGGCAGGGCGTCGGGGAGCTGGCTCAGGCCGAGCAGCCGGGCCGAACCGGTCAGCAGGAAACGTCCTGGACGGGGATCGCGGTCGACGGTGTGCTTGATCGCCAGCCACAACTCCGGAACACGCTGGACCTCATCGATGAGCATCGTGCCCGGCGCGTCCAGGAAGGCCACCGGATCCGCGTCGGCCGAGGCCCTGGTCCGTGGATCGTCCAGATAGCGCCGCACGCCGTCCGGGTGGTCGCGCAGGCACAACTCGGCCAGCGTGCTCTTACCAGTCTGACGTGCTCCGTTGATGATGACCACGCGTGTGTCCGCGAGTGCCTCCGCAACCAGTTCGGCAGCTCTCCGTGACAGGTATTCCTCGGCTCCGCGCACGACCCGACCATACGCCCACTCTCGTGAATCTGCCGAGAGCTATCTCGTCATTTTGCCGAAACAGGTGTCGTGGATCTGCCGAAGATCCTGCTGTGAATCTGCCGAAGCCGGCCGGCCGCAGCGCCGCCCGCCTGCGCGTGATCGACACCACAAGCGACAATGGAGGACGTGACCGCCACCCTGAGCAAGCCCGCCCTGAAGATCGGCCCCTACCAGGTCGATCCTCCCGTCGTGCTCGCCCCCATGGCCGGGATCACCAACGTCGCCTTCCGGCAGCTGTGCCAGGAGTACGGCGCCGGCATCTACGTGTGCGAGATGATCACCGCCCGCGCCGTCGTCGAGCGGCATCCCGGGACCATGCACATGATGACCTTCGGCGCGAACGAAAAGCCCAGGTCGATGCAGCTTTACGGGGTCGACCCGAAGACCATGGCCGAAGCCGTGCGGATCATCGTCGGCGAAGGGCTCGCCGACCACGTCGACTCCAACTTCGGCTGCCCGGTCGCGAAGGTGACGCGCAAGGGCGGCGGGGCGGCGCTGCCGTTCAAGCGGAAGCTCTTCGAAGCCATCGTCCGCGAGTCCGCCAAGGCCGCGGGCGACGTGCCGTTCACGGTGAAGTTCCGCATCGGCATCGACGACGACCACCACACCTACCTCGACGCCGGCCGCATCGCCGAGGGTGAAGGCGCCGCCGCCGTCAGCCTGCACGCGCGCACCGCCGCGCAGCGCTACTCCGGCCAGGCCGACTGGACGAAGATCGCCGCGTTGAAGGAAGCGGTGACCAGCATCCCGGTCCTCGGCAACGGCGACATCTTCAGCGCGGACGACGCGCTCCGCATGGTGGCGGAGACGGGCTGCGACGGCGTCGTCGTCGGCCGCGGCTGCCTCGGCCGGCCGTGGCTGTTCGGCGAGCTGGAAGCCGCCTTCGCCGGTCGTCCGCTGCCGACCCCGCCCAACCTCGGCGAGGTCGCCCAGGTGCTGCGGCGCCACACGGAGCTGCTCATCGAGCACGACGGCCACGACAAGGCCATGCGCGACATCCGCAAGCACATGGCCTGGTACCTGATGGGCTTCCCGGTCGGCTCGGAGCTGCGCCGCGGCTTCGCGATGCTGTCCTCGATGCAGCAGCTGGACGACCTGATCGCCCAGCTCGACCACTCGGCGCCCTTCCCGGCCGCCGCGACCGGGCCGCGCGGGCGTCAGGGCTCGCCGGGCAAGGTGACGCTCCCGCACGGCTGGCTCGACGACCCGGACGACGACTGCGTCCCCGAAGCCGAGGACATGCACTCCGGGGGCTGACCTGACATCGGGTGTCCAAGTCTTGACAAGGTGACACAAGATGGACACCATGATGTCATGGAGACCCACTGAGCTTTGGGGTCGCAATGGCCTCGGAGAAAGGGCACCTCATGGGTGCGGTCGGGACATTTGCCCTTGCGGCCTGCACGGTGCTCTTGGCCCTCCGCATGATCGCCTGGCTCGTCGGGCTGTTGATCGTCCTCCGCGGGAGCGAACCGAAAGATCGCGTTCCGCTGATCCGCGAATACACGAAGTGCCGTCCGTGGACCACACCGATCCGCAAGAAATCATGAACCCCGTATCTTCCAAGACCGACAGCGAAATCGACGAAGCAGTCCGCGAACTGAGCGAGCTCCGCCGGGGTCGCGGGATCTTCGCGACGGACATCGAGCAGCGCACCGGCCGGATCCTCCGCGAAACGTGCGCGATCCAGGCGACCGACAACGAACGCCAGATCAGGGAGAAACTGATCCAGGCGATCACGAGCCTGGCGACAATGCTGCCCGACGACCTCCAACTGGCGGCCCTGACCGCCTTCGGCATGGAGGAGAGCGCATCGAGCGAGTTCCTCGACCAGCGCCTGAAGTGGCTGGCGGAGGCGCTCGGCCGGGATCCGCGGACCGCACGCAGGCGCGTCGACCTGGCCTTCCGGCGGATGGCCGAAGAACTGATCGAAAAGAAACGGCGTCCCGCGGACGACTACTCCACCGAACAGTGGCACACCGAATCAGTCCGCGGCGTATTCCGGCTCGACCTGGAATTTCCCGTGCTGACCGAAATCCGCCAGATAGTGTCGTCGGTCAACGGCCTCGACGAAATCCAGCTCCCCGCGACGGCCCCGCGGCGGACGCCGAGCCAGAAGGACCACATCCGCGCGGAGTTCGTGTACGGCGGGAGAATCCTCGAACACCGGCAGGCCTCGCCGAGCCACATGATCCTGACCGTCCGGCTCGCCAAAACCCTCCACATCGGCGAGCGCTACGAATACTGCGTCCAGTACACGGTGCTGTCCCCCGAACTGATGCACCCGTATTACTTCCTGACCCCGCTGCGAAAAACGAGCCGTTTCAGCGCCCGCGTGAAGTTCGCCCCGGACCGGCCGCCGCGGCACGTGTGGGCCGTCCACGGCATACCCCCGCGAGCGGCCGAAGAGATCAATTCCGAAGACGTCCCCATGACGATCGACCGGATCGGCGAGGTGAGCGCCGAATTCGAGCCGCTCAGGCAAGGCCTGACGTACGGGCTGCGCTGGTCGGATTCCTGACCTGGGCGAGCCGCAGCAGGCTGATCCCGAACAGCAGCACACCCAGCGGGACGTGCACGGTCTTCACGTGCGCGATCCCCAGCGCCACCTGCGCCGACGTGAGCGCCAGGAAGACGGCCGCGTGGACGATCGGACGAGCTGAGCCGCCACCCGGCCGCCACGCCAGGACCGCGGCGACGACGTGGACCATCGCCACGACGAACACCGTGTACGCCGAAGCGCTGTGCAGAACGTGCCCGTTCGGGGTGGTCAGCAGCAGCCCGGCCGTGACCGGTGCGAGGAAGACGGCCAGGGTCTGCAGGGCGATCGTGACGCGCAAGAAGGTTGCCATGCGAACCCGACGACGCAGCCACCCGAAACGTGAGGTGGCGCCTTCACGGCTCTTCCCGGCCCTTGCGCTTGATCTCGAGCGGTGGGTGCAGGGCCTTCGCGATCTCGGGGATGTCCTCCGGCCGCGCCTTGGACACCAGGGTCTTCGCGGTCAACCACTTGCAGAGTGGCCTGACAACGGATCCGACCGCGATTCCACTCACGCTCACGATGACCGCAAGCTCGGGAAGTCCAGCTGCCACACTCTGCTCCTTGCCTACCCGGCCGGGCAGGCGAGAGCGCGCACCAACCGGCCAGCGTTTCCACTGGGGCAGGCCGAGTCCCGATCTCAGCACTAGCGACTTTGCGAACCGGCCGTCCCCCCTTCAACACCGGCAGCCAGCTCAATCGCGATGCCGATCCTACCAAGCCAGGCCCGTGACATCTGTCAGGCCGAAGTCGTGGCGGACGGCATCCTTTCCCGGCCCGCCGCCGCGACAAGCTCTTCTCATGACGACGCAGACGACGAACCAGCCCGGCAGCAGCCTCCTCAAGACCCTCGCGATCGACATCGCCGTCCCGATCGGCGCCTACTACGCACTCCACTCGTTCGGCGCGAGCGACTTCGCCGCGCTCGCCCTCGCCGGGGTGTTCCCGCTGGCCCGGACCCTCTACCAGTTCGCCAAGGACCGGACCATCAACGGCCTCGCCCTCGTCGTCCTGGTCACCAACGTCGTCGGCATGCTGCTGACCTTCGTCTCCGGTGACGCCCGGATGATGATCGCCAAGGACTCGCTCGGCAGCGGCATCACCGGACTCGTCATCCTCGTCTCCGCGTTCACCGCGGCCCCGATCATGACCAAGACCATGCGCCCCTTCCTCACCCGCGGCAATGCGGAACGGGAAGCCGCGTGGGAACGCCTGAGCGGCACCGCGAAGTTCGACGCCATCCTCCGGCGCTGCAGCGTGATCTGGGGCATCGGCTTCGCGCTGGAAAGCTCGGTTCGCGTCCTCGGCGCGTTCACCCTGCCCGTCGCGACCATGGTCTGGCTGAGCACCACCATCTTCGCGGCCTCCTTCGCGGTCATCATGGTCGTCTCCGGCAAGGTCGCCGAGAAGGCGGGCAAGATGATCGCCGCCGACGCGCAGGCCCGTGCGCTCGTGGCCGCTTGACCTGCGACAACACCGGGTGTACAGGTGTGTACATGTTCAGCAAGCGGCAGCAGCTGGTCGGGGACCTCACGGAGCTGATCCGCTCCGGCCGGCTCGCCCACGGCGAACGGCTCCCCGGTGAGAACCAGCTCGCCCTGCGGTACCAGGTCAGCCGCGGCACCGTGCGCAGCGCGTTGTCCGAGCTCCAGCAGCTCGAGCTCATCTCCACCCAGGCCGGCGTCGGTTCGTTCGTCACCTTCGACGGGGTCCAGCTCGACCAGCGGATCGGCTGGGCCCGGGCCCTCGCCGACGCCGGTGCGCCCGTCACCACCGAGCTCCTCGGGATCGAGACCGTCGAAGACGCCGCCCTCGCCGAGGAGTTCGGCGAGACGACCTACGTCGCCGTCCGGCGGGTGCGGCGGGAGCAGGCCCGCGGGATCTCGCTGGAAACCGCCACCGTGCCCGCCGCCGGACCGCTCGCCGCCCTCCCCGAGACGGGCCTGCGGGACGGCTCCCTCACCAAGACCCTCGAAGCCGCCGGGCGGATCTCCGTCGGCGGCGACCAGTGGATCAGCACCGAACGCCTCGACGCCTGCGCCGCCGAACTGCTGGGCCGCGCCATCGGCGAACTCTTCCTGCGAGCCGAACGCACCTCCGTCGACGTCGAAGGCCGGCTCGTCGAGCACGTCGTCAGCCTGCTCGACCCGGACCGCTTCCAGTTCCACCTCACCTTCGGGCACCGGTGAGCGCCCGGGACCGGGCGCTCGGCGCGTTCACCGGGCTGGCCGTCGGCGACGCGCTCGGCATGCCGACGCAGTCGATGTCCCGCGCCGCCATCGCCGCGACCTACGGCCCGGTGACCGGCCTGCTCACCGCCGTCGCCGAGCAGCCGGTCGCGCCGTCCATGCCCGCCGGGTCGGTCACCGACGACACCGAGCAGGCCATCCTGCTGGCCCGCCTGCTCATCGACGGCCGCGGCACCGTCGAACCGTACGTCTTCGCCGACGCGCTGCTGATCTGGGAGGCGGACATGGTCCGCCGCGGCTCCGCGGACCTGCTCGGGCCGTCCACCAAACGGGCGCTTTCCCGGCTGCAGGACGGTGTTCCGGCGGACGAGGCCGGCCGCACCGGGACGACCAACGGCGCCGCCATGCGCGTCGCGCCGGTCGGCATCGCCACCCCCGCCGAGAACCTGCACACGCTGGTCGACGCCGTCGTCGCGACCGCGCGGGTCACGCACAACACCAGCCTCGGCATCGCGTCGGCCGCCGCGGTCGCCGCCGCCGTTTCGGCCGGGGTGGACGGTGCGAGCGTGGCCGAAGCGCTCGACGCGGGCGAGCGCGCCGCCGTCGTCGGCGGGGAACGCGGGCACTGGGCACCCGGCGGCGAGATCGCCGCCCGGATCCGGTGGGCCCGCGACTGGGTGCGCGGCATGGCCCCGGACGCCGTCGCCGACGCGGTCGCGCGGGTGATCGGCACGTCGGTCGCGTCGCAGGAGTCCGTCGTGGCCGCGTTCGCGCTGGCCGAAGCCATGGGCGACGACCCGCCCGCGGCCCTGCGCCTGGCCGCCGGGCTGGGCGGCGACACCGACACCGTCGCCGCGATCTGCGGGGCGATGCTCGGCGCCGCGCACGGTGTCGGCGCCTTCCGCCCGGACGTGGTCGAAACCGTGCTCGCCGTCAACCGGCTCGAATTCGGGCCGCTGGTCGACGAACTCCTGAAGCTGCGCCGCCGATGACCGGGCGGCTGGTGCACACCGGGCAGGTCGTCGTCGACCTCGTCATGGCGGTGCCCGCCCTGCCGCCACGCGGTGGCGACGTGCTCGCGTCGTCGACGAACCTGGTGCCCGGTGGCGGTTTCAACGTCATGGCCGCTGCCGCGCGTTCCGGCGCCCGCGTGCTCTACGCGGGCAGCCACGGCACCGGTGGCTTCGGCGACCTGGCCCGCGCCGCCCTCGCGGCCGAAGGCGTGGAACTCGCGCACCCACCAACGTCCGAAGTGGACACTGGTGTCGTCGTCGTGCTCGTCGACGCGTCCGGCGAGCGCACCTTCGCGACCGGTACCGGCGCCGAAGGACGGCTGCACGCCGAACTGCTCGGCCGGGTCACCCCAAAGACTGACGACGTCGTGTATGTGAGCGGATACAGTTGGGTGCACGAGATCAACCGCGGAGCCCTCCTCGAGTGGCTGCCCCGGCTGCCCGGCTCGACGATCCTGTTCGACCCCGGCCCGCTCATCGGCGACATCGACCCCGGAGACCTTCATGACTTGCTGTCCACAATAGACATAGTGAGCTGCACCGCCCGCGAAGCCGAGGTGCTGGGCGAGCTGCCGCCTGTCGCCGTCGTCCGCGAGGGCGCGAAAGGCTGCCGTGTCCACGAAAACGGCCGGATCACCGACGTCCCCGGGTTCCCGGTCGACGTCGTGGACACCACCGGCGCCGGCGACACGCACTGCGGTGTACTGGCCGCGGAGCTGCTGCGCGGCAGTACTCTCCGCGACGCCGCCGTGCGCGCCAACGCGGCGGCCGCGCTTTCGGTGACCCGGCGCGGCCCGGCGACCGCGCCGGGCCGGGAAGAGATCGACCAGCTGGTGGAGGCCACGCCATGACCGGTACCCGCAGGCTCGAGGTGGAGACCAACGGCCTCGACGTGATCGACGACGCCGAGCGCCGGGGGACGCCGCGTCAGCTGTTCTGGCCCTGGTTCGGCGCGAACGTCTCGGTGCTGGGGCTGAGCTACGGCTCGTTCACCCTGGGCTTCGGCATCTCGTTCTGGCAGGCGCTGATCGCCGGCGTGGCCGGCATCCTCTTCTCGTTCCTGCTGTGCGGGTTCATCGCCATCGCGGGCAAACGCGGGTCGGCGCCGACGATGCTGCTCTCGCGGGCCGCCTTCGGCGTGCGCGGCAACCGGCTGCCGTCGGCGATCTCGTGGCTGCTCACGGTGGGCTGGGAAACCGTGCTGACCGCGTTGGCGACGCTGGCCACGGCGACCGTGTTCGAGCGCCTCGGCTGGGGTGGCGGGACACCGACGAAGGTGGTCGCGCTGGTCGTCGTGGCCGCGCTGACCGTCGCCGCCGGCGTGCTCGGCTTCGACGCGATCATGAGGCTGCAGACGTGGATCACCTGGATCACCGGCGTGCTCACGGTCGTCTACGTCGTCCTCGTGGCCGGCGACGTCCACTGGGATGCCGTCCGAGCGCTGCCGTCCGGCTCAGCTCAGCAATGGGTCGGCGCGCTGGTGTTCCTGATGACCGGCTTCGGCCTCGGCTGGGTCAACGCGGCCGCGGACTACTCGCGGTACCTGCCGCGGTCGTCGTCGAGCCGCGGGGTGGTCGGCTGGACGACGTTCGGCGCGTCCGTGGCGCCGCTGGTGCTGCTGGTCTTCGGGCTGCTGCTGGCCGGGTCCTCGCCCGACCTGAACAAGGCGATCGCGGCCGACCCGATCGGCGCGCTGACGACGTTGCTGCCGCTGTGGTTCCTGGTGCCGTTCGCGATCGTCGCGGTGCTCGGCCTGGTCGGCGGCGCGGTGCTGGACATCTATTCGTCGGGGCTGGCGCTGCTCTCCGCCGGGCTGCGCGTGCCGCGGCCGGTGGCGGCGCTCGTCGACGGCGTGATCATGGTGCTCGGCACGGTCTACATCGTGTTCTTCGGCGGCGAGTTCCTCGGCCAGTTCCAGGGTTTCCTGGTCACGCTGGGCGTGCCCGTCGCGGCGTGGTGCGGCGTGATGCTCGCGGACGTCCTGCTGCGGCGGCGCGACTACGCCGAGCAGGAGCTGTTCGACCCGGCCGGCCGCTACGGCGACGTCCGCCTCGGCCCGATCGCGCTGGTGCTGGTGGCGACCGCACTCGGCTGGGGCCTGGTGACGAACACGTCCGCGGACTGGCTGAAGTGGCAGGGTTACCTCCTCGAGCCGTTCGGCCTCGGCGGGCGGGACGGCTCGTGGGCGTTCGCGAACCTCGGCGTCCTGCTGGCTTTGGTGCTCGGCTTCGCCGTCACGCTGCTGACCCGGCCGCGCGTCCGGGCGCAGGAGGCTGCGTGAAGGCGATCCTGGCGGTCATCGACCTGCAGAACGTGTTCGCCGACCCGGCGAGCCCGTGGTTCACCCCGCGGTTCGCCGAGGTGGTGCCGCGGATCCGGAAGCTGGTGACGGCGTTCGGCGACGACGTCGTGTTCACCCGGTTCGTCGCGCCCCGGCAGCCGGAGGGGGCGTGGAAGCAGTACTACGCGCAGTGGCCGTTCGCCCTCCAGCCGCCGGACGCGCCGCTGTACCAGGTGGTCGATGCGTTCCAGCCGAAGTCCACAGTGGACGCGACAACGTTCGGCAAGTGGCACGCCCGGATGGCGACCCGCGTGGGCGGCGCGAGCCTGGTCCTGGCGGGCGTGTCGACGGACTGCTGCGTCCTTTCGACGGCCCTGGCCGCGGCGGACGCGGGTGTCGACGTCACGGTGGTGGCCGACGCGTGCGCGGGTGCGGACGACGCGAGCCACGCGAAGGCCCTCGACATCATGCGGCTGTACGGCCCGCTGGTGAAGGTCGCCACCACCGAGGAGGTGCTCGCGAAGTAGATTCGCCTCCGTGATCGACCACATCAGCATCCCCACCGAGGCCGGTTCCTTCGACGCCATCGCCGCCGGGCCCGAGGACGGGCGGCCCGTGCTGCTGCTGCACGGCTTCCCCGAAGCCGCCACCGAGTGGGAGCACCAGGTCGCCACCCTCGGGGTGCTCGGGTTCCGGGCCGTCGCGCCGGATCAGCGGGGGTACTCGCCGGACGTGCGTCCCGAGCAGGCCGGCGACTACTCGATCGATCACCTCGTCGGAGACGTCGTCGCCGTCACCGAAGCGCTGGGCTGGCCGAAGTTCGACCTCGTCGGGCACGACTGGGGTGGCGCCGTCGCGTGGTGGACCGCCGACGCGCACCCGGAGCGGCTGCGCAGCCTCTCCGTCGTGTCGACGCCGCATCCCGCCGCGCTCGCCGACGCCTTGAAGACCGACGAGGACCAGCACCTGCGCAGCCGCTACATGACCGAGTGGCGGCAGACCCGCGTCACCGAGCGGCGGATGCTCGAGAACGACGCCCGTGCGCTGCGCGACATGTTCGAGCGGCGCGTGTCACCGTCCAAGGTCGACGACTACGTGCGCCGCCTGTCCGAGCCGGGCGCGCTCACCGCCGCGCTCAACTGGTACCGCGCCGGGCGGCCGGGCGGGAAGATCGGCGAGATCTCCGTGCCGACGCTGTACATCTGGAGCACCGAAGACGCCGCCTTCGGCTCCACCGCCGCGCTCGACACCGCGAACTGGGTCACCGGGCCCTACCGCTTCGAAATGCTCGAAGACGTCACGCACTGGGTCCCAGAGGAGGCCCCCGAGGCCGTCACCTCTCTGCTCGTCGAGCACCTCAACGCGCGGTGAGGACGCGTCACCCCGCCGAGCGGCCGGGAACCCACCCGCCTTGCGGTACGGCTCACCGTGGGCGGTCGTGTTCACTGGGCGGGTGGACACCGCGACCGAACCCGAGACCGAGCAGATCGTCTTCGTCACCGAGGACGGCGTGCCCACCGGCGAGACCGGCCCGAAGCTGGCCAGCCACCACGAACACACCCGGTTGCACCTGGCCTTCTCCTGTTACGTGCTGCGCCGCGACGACAACGCGCTGCTGATCACCCAGCGCGCCCTCCACAAGAAGGTGTGGCCGGGGGTCTGGACCAACAGCGTCTGCGGCCACCCCGCGCCCGGCGAACCCCTCGAGGACGCCGTCCTCCGGCGCGCGGCCTACGAGCTCGGGTTGCCTTCGCTGTCCGGCCTGCACTGCGTGCTGCCCGCCTACCGCTACCGGACACCGCCGTTCCAGGGGATCGTCGAGAACGAGTTCTGCCCGGTGTTCGCCGCGTGGGCGGACGTCGAGCCGTCGCCGAACCCGGCGGAGGTCGAAGACTGGCGCTGGGTCGCCTGGACCGACTACACCGAGCTACTGAACGATCCCACGGCTGATGTGAGTTACTGGGCCAAGGATCAGTTCTCGCAGCTCAAGGGCATCGAGCCGTTCTCCGGACTTGCCACACAGCACTCCGCAGAGTAACCAGCCAACTCCCGTTTGAGCGAAATTCACCTTCGTCCGCACCGACGCCTCAAGCGGGGCCTCCGCCGCGACGACAACCAATGCGTGGTGGAGGTGGGCATGGTCGCCGAGGGCGAAGGCGCGGTGCCCCCGCCGCGGCAGCCGGACCTGCTCCGCCTGCACGAGGCCATCGCCGGCCTCTTCGCGACCCAGGGCGACTGGCGCCGCGCCTACCAGCACCTGCGGTCGGCGCTGGACATCGCCCGCGACGGCAGCCTGCGCGACGCGTTGACCTCGAGCTACAACCGCCGTTACCTCGACGAGCGACTGTACGGACCGTTCACCGACCGGCAGGCGGCCCGTTCGCCGCTGGGCCTCGCGCTCGTCGACGTCGACCGCTTCAAGAGCGTCAACGACACGTACGGTCACCTCGTCGGCGACCGCGTCCTCCGCCGGGTCGCCGACCTCCTCCAGGAGGACCTGCCGCCGGACGGCTTCTGCGCCCGCTACGGCGGCGAGGAGTTCGTGCTGTGGCTGCCGGGGGTCGACGCCGGGCACGCCGTCCGCATCGTCGACGACGCCCGCCTGCGCGTCGCCCGTCATCCCTGGTCAGAACTCCAGCCGGGGCTGCGGGTGACGATCAGCGCCGGCCTGGCGCACCACGCGCCGGGAGCCGGGACCGGGCCCACGTCGCCCGAGCGGCAGCTGCGCAGCGCGGACACCTTGCTTTATGCGGCCAAACGTGCCGGGCGGAACAAAGTGGCCTATCACGACGCGCAAACGACACAGTTAATAACCCACTCTGAGTAACGCAAACCCCGCATTACTCCGCTTTGCCGACAGGGTGCATCACCCGTTTGTCGACGCACACCGGCCGTTCGTCGACTCAAGGTGAAGAAAATTCCGGGAGGGTGTCGTCACGAACGGGGGGTATCCGTACGATAACGAAAACCTCCGGGGGAACGATCACCTCCTGCGGGGGAAGACGGCCATGAAGACCTGAGCTCGAAAGGAGACCGAGTGCCGGACGAGCACGACAGCCCGGGAACCGGTCGCCGTCTCGACGGTCCCGCGCGGCCCCGGGCCGGCAGGCGCCGGTCGATGGAGGACCAGGGCGGGATCAGCGTCTCCGACGTCGTCGCCAAGACCACCGGCGTCCGCCCCCTGCCGGCCCGCGAGCACGAGCAGCAGGACCGCTTCGAGCAGCCGGGACAGCGCGGCCGCGCCGCCGAACCACCCGCTCCGCCGGCTCCGGCCCGGGCCGCGCGTCCGCCGCGTGCGCCGCGGCCCGCGCAGGCTCCCGCCGAAGACCCAGTACCCACGGACGCCACGCGTCAACCGCGCCCGCCGCGGCCGCGTCAGCCACGCCGCACGACCGCCGCCGCCCCGCTGCCCGAGGCCCCGCTCCAGCGCCGCCCGGCCGCGAACCCGGGCCCGCAGCAGACGTCGGCGGCACCCCAGCCGCCACGGCGGCCCCGCCGCCCGGCCACCGACGCCGCGCCGCAAGCCGCCGAGGGCGGCACACCTCGCACGCCGGCCCGGCGCCCGGTAGCCGCCCCCGAGGGAGCAGCGCCCCGGCCCTCGGCCGCCGACCGCCGCGCACCCGTCGCCCCGGAAGCAGCCGCACCCGAGGCGGCCGGCCGCACCCAGGCTGCCCCGGTACCCGACGCACCGGCCCGTCCCCTGGCCGGCGGAGTGCCGCCGCGCGCCGAGCTCGACCCGCTGACCATGACCGACGAGATGGAAGCGATCGACGAGGCCACGCAGTACCGCCGCAAGATCGACCACACGCTCGCCCGGTTCTCGGCCGCGCACGACGAGATGGAAGCCGAAGAGGCGAAGCGACGCGAACGCCGTGAGCGCCTCTCGCCGGCTTCGCTGCTCGAAAGCACGCGTACGGCGCTTCAGCGCGTCGTCGCCCCTACGCCGTCTCCGGAAGAAGAGGCCGACGCCGCCGAGAAGGCCGAGCAGGCCCGGCTGCAGGAGAAGAAGCAGCGGAAGATCGAGCGTTCGGCCCGGTTCGGCCGGATCGCCGCGGCCGTCGTCGCCGGTCTCGTGTTCCTCGGCATCGGCGGCGCGTGGGGCGCCCAAACCTACTTCGACGCCAAGTTCACGCAGGTCTCCGCGCTCGACGAGAACTCGGCCGACATCCAGGACGCCGAGGCGCAGGCCAACGACGAGAACTTCCTGATGGTCGGCTCCGACACCCGCGACGGCGCGACCGACGAGGAAGGCGTCGGCACCGCCGACAGCACCCCGGGCGCCCGGAGTGACACCGTGATGGTGGCGCACATCCCGGCCGACCGGAAGCGGGTCGTCGTCACGTCGTTCCCGCGCGACCTCGAGGTCAACCGCCCGGACTGCCAGAAGTGGGACCCGGCGCAGAACAAGACCACCGACGAGGTCTACAAGGGCGCGAAGTTCGCCAAGCTCAACACCGCCTACGCGGTCGGCGGCCCGGCGTGCGTGACCAAGGTGATCCAGCAGATCACCGGCCTGCGGATCAACCACTTCGTCGGCATCGACTTCAACGGCTTCAAGGAGATGGTCGACGCGGTGCACGGCGTCACCATCCACAACGAGATCCCGATCGACGACAGCGTTCTCGGGAAGGTGCTGCTGCAGACCGGCGATGTGACGATCTCGGGCGACCAGGCGCTGAACTTCGTCCGCGCCCGGCACGTCAAGGGCGACCCCACGTCGGACTACGGCCGCATCAAGCGGCAGCAGGAGTTCATCGGCGCGCTGCTGAAGAAGGTCATGTCGTCG
This sequence comes from Amycolatopsis sp. NPDC021455, assembly GCF_040640995.1. Taxonomy (NCBI): domain Bacteria; kingdom Bacillati; phylum Actinomycetota; class Actinomycetes; order Pseudonocardiales; family Pseudonocardiaceae; genus Amycolatopsis; species Amycolatopsis sp. NPDC021455. The sequence goes on from NZ_JBFACT010000008.1 coordinate 162,645, forward strand.
GACGTCGTGCTCGACCCCGGCAAGCTCAGCGACTTCATCACGGCGTTCGCGAAGGCCACCTTCGGCGACAACCTCGGCGTCAAGCAGATGATGACGCTGGCGCAGTCGATGAAGGGCCTGGACCCGACGAAGATCACGTTCCTCACCGTCCCGACGGTCGGCACGGCCAACAGCCGCGGCAACGAGGTGCTCGTCGTCAGCAAGACGAAGGCCCTCTTCGACGCGCTGCGCAACAACACCCCGCTGCCCGACCCGAACGCGCCCATCCCGCGCAACGAGCAGGCCGCCCCGCCGACCAGCACGTCGAAGTCGAAGAGCAGCGGCAGCTCGAAGTCGACCACCACCCGCAAGAGCACCAGCAACGGCTGAGCCGCGAGGATCGTTAGACCGGGTTCACGTGCGGTTCACCCGGCGATGCGGTATTCGGCCACGGTTGGCCGTAGGGTTGGGCCATGCGTGAGGCTTACCATGTCGAACTCGAACAGCTCGCCGACCACCTGGCCGCGATGTCCGTCCAGGTCGCCGACGCCATGGAGCGCGCCACACGGGCACTGCTGGAGGTCGACCTCAGTCTCGCCGAGCAGGTGATCAGCGACGACACCAAGGTCGACGACGCCCGTGCCCAGTGCGAGGAGCAGGCGTACGCGCTGCTGGCCCTGCAGGCGCCGGTGGCGACGGACCTGCGGACCGTGCTGGCGGCGATCCACGCGGCGGAAAGCCTGGAGCGGATGGGCGATCTGGCGCTGCACGTGGCGAAGGCCGCGCGGCGCCGTCACCCGGAGCCGGTGCTGCCGGAGTCGGTGCGGCCGTACTTCGCCGAGATGGGCGAGGTCGCGGTCAAGCTGGCCCGCCAGGTCGAGCAGGTCATCCACTCCAAGGACGTCGAAGCGGCGAAGACGATCGAGTCCGAGGACGACCAGGTGGACGACATCCACCGCCACCTGTTCACGGTCATCATGGACCGCGAGTGGCCGCACGGCGTGGCCGCGGCGGTCGACGTGACGTTGCTGGGCCGCTTCTACGAGCGCTACTCCGACCACGCGGTGTCGGTCGCGAAGCGGATGATCTTCGTGGTCACCGGCAAGATGCCGGGCTACGGCACCGACGAAGACATCTGAGCCGCACCAACGAAAAAGCCCCCGGCTTCGGCCGGGGGCTTTTCTTGTTCCACTTAGGACTCAGCCGAAACGGCCGGAAATGTAGTCCTCGGTGGCTTTTTCGTCCGGGTTGGAGAAAATCTTCTCCGTGTCGTTCAGTTCCACCAGCCGGCCGGGCTGGCCCACGCCGGCGAGGTTGAAGAACGCCGTCTGGTCGGAAACCCGCGCCGCCTGCTGCATGTTGTGCGTGACGATGACGATCGTGTAGTCCTTCTTCAGCTCGCCGATCAGGTCTTCGATCGCCAGCGTCGAAATCGGGTCCAGGGCCGAGCACGGCTCGTCCATCAGCAGGACGTCCGGCTGGACCGCGATCGCCCGCGCGATGCACAGACGCTGCTGCTGACCACCCGAGAGGCCGCCGCCCGGCTTGTTGAGGCGGTCCTTGACCTCGTTCCACAGGTTCGCGCCGCGCAGGGCGCGCTCGGCGATCTCGTCGAGGGTCTTCTTCCCCTTGGTACCGCCCAGCTTCAGGCCCGCGACGACGTTGTCCTTGATGGACATCGTCGGGAACGGGTTGGGGCGCTGGAACACCATGCCGATCGTGCGGCGCACCTGCACCGGGTCGACCGACGACGCGTAGATGTCCTCGCCGTCGAGCAGCACCTGGCCGTCCACGCGGGCGCCGGGGATCACTTCGTGCATGCGGTTGAGCGTGCGCAGCACCGTCGACTTGCCACAGCCCGACGGGCCGATGAACGCGGTGACGTTGCGCGGCGGCACCGACAGGGTGACGCCGTCCACGGCGTGGAACTTGCCGTAGTAGATGTCCACGTCCTTGACGTCGATTCGCTTGGCCATCAGGAACAGCTCACTTCTTCTTCGGGGCGACGAGGCGCGCGAACACGGTGGCGAGGAGGTTGATCAGCGCGATGATGAGCACCAGGGTCAGGGCCGCGCCCCAGATCCGGTCGAAGCCGACCGTGCCCGGGTCCATCGGGTTGCTGACGCGCTCGTTGTTCATCAGCAGCGGCAGCGCGGCCTGCTCGCCGTGGAAGATGTCCCAGTTCGTGTAGGCCGAGTAGCCGACGAGGACCAGCAGCGGCGCGGTCTCGCCCATCACGCGGGCGAGGGCCATCATGACGCCGCCGACGATGCCGGACAGCGCCGTCGGCAGCACGATCTTCATGATCGTCTTCCACTTCGGCACACCCAGCGCGTACGACGCCTCACGCAGGTCGTCCGGGACGATCCGCAGCATCTCCTCCGACGAGCGGACGACGACCGGGATCATCAGCAGCACCAGGGCCAGCGAGACGGCGAAGCCGCTGCGCGGCAGGCCGAGCGTGGTGATCCACAGCGCGTAGATGAACAGCGCGGCCACAATGGACGGAACGCCGGACAGGATGTCCACCATGAACGTGGTGGCCTTGGCGAGCTTGCCGTTGCGGCCGTACTCGACGAGGTAGATCGCGACCAGCATGCCGATCGGCACCGCGATGATCGCGCAGACGAGGCCCTGCAGCAGGCTGCCGACGATGGCGTGCAGCACGCCGCCGCCGACCTCGTCGGACAGCACCGAGCCGAAGTCCTCGGTCCACCAGTTGCTGTACGGGATGCGCTTGATCCCGTTGACGATGACCGTGTAGAGCACCCACACGAGCGGGACGACGGCGATCAGGAACGAGAGCCAGACCAGCGTGGTCGCGATCCCGTTCTTGACCTTGCGGCCCAGGCTGACCTGCTGGAACGCCGGCGTGGACGCGGGCGCTTCGAGCGAGGTGACGGACATGCTCAGTCCCCCTTCTTGCCGATGACGGACCGCGCGGCGAAGTTCACGACGAAGGTGAGCACGAACAGCACCAGGCCGGCCGCGATGTACGCGCCGGCCGAGACCTCGTTGTTGAACTCGCTGTAGTTCGCGGCGATCTTCGACGCGAAGGTCGCGCCGCCGTCGAAGAGGCTCCAGCCGAAGTTCTTGCCCTGCGGGATGAGCAGGATGACGGCCAGCGCGATCGTCTCGCCCAGCGCGCGGCCGAGGCCGAGCATGGACGCGCCGACGTACCCGGCCTTGCCGAACGGCAGCACCGTGGTGCGGATGACCTCCCAGCGGGTGGCGCCGAGCGCCAGCGCGCCCTCGATGTGCGGCGTCGGCGTCCGCTCGAACACCTCGCGCGAAAGCGAGGTGATGATCGGCAGGATCATCACGGCCAGGACGATGCCGGCGGTGAAGATCGTGCCGCGCACGCTCGGCTCGACGTTGCCGGGCGCGAGGATCGGGAACCACGAAAACGTGTCGTTGACCCACTGCGCGAACGGCTCGATCGCCGGCGCGAACACCAGGATGCCCCACAGGCCGAAGATGATCGACGGGACCGCGGCGAGCAGGTCGATGATGTAGGCGAACGGCCGCGCGAGCCGCGGCGGCGCGTACTGGGTCAGGAACAGCGCGATGCCCAGCGAGACCGGCATCGCGATGATCAGCGCCACCACCGACGTCGCCACCGTGACCTCGAGCAGGTCCAGGATGCCGAACGACATGTTCGCCGGGTCGCTGGTCGACCAGCCGTGGTTGGTCAGGAAGTTGACCTTGTCGGCCTTCAGCGCCGGGATCGCCTGGATCAGCAGGAAGAGCCCGATCAGGCCGATCAGGGCGACGACGAAGACTCCGGCCCCGGTGGTCAGGTTCTGGAAGATGCGGTCACCGGGCCGCACCTTCTTCGGTTTCTCGCTCGCGGGCGGCGCGGACGCCGCCGGGGAGCCTGATTGCTCCGAAATCGGATCCTCCGGGGGCTTCGTGGCGGACGACGAACGCCCACCGGGGTCGCCGGTGGGCGTTCGCGTCGAGGATGACTCGCTCATCGACTATCCATCCATGCCCCCGCCGCCACCCTCAACGGAGCAGCGGGAGCTGCACTGATTTTCAATGTTCCAGCCTGTATCACTCGGATGTCAGTCGCAACAGGTCAGGAGATGGCCTTGACCGCGGTCAGCACCTTGGTCTGCAGCGACTGCGGGATCGGCACGTAGCCCTTCGCGGACAGCGGCTGCTGGCCGGTGGTGGCCGCCACCGTCAGGAACGCCTTGACGGCCTTCGCGACGTCCGGGTTCGAGTACTTCGAGCAGACGATCTCGTAGGTCGTCAGCAGCAGCGGGTAGGCACCCGGGGTGTTGCTGGCGTAGATGCCGTTGAGGTCGAGCGCGAGGTCGTTCGAACCCTCCTTGAGGAACTTGGCCGCGTCCAGCGACTTCGCCACGTTCTCCGAGTTGAGCTCGACACCGCCGGAGCCGCTGTCGATCAGGGCCGGGGTCAGGCCGTCCTTGGCGAACGCGCCCTCGACGTAGGTGATGCCGCCGTCGGAGGCCTTCACCGCGGTCGCGACGCCGTTGGAGCCCTGCGCACCGTTGCCGACGCCACCGTTGAACTTCTTGCCGGCACCCTTGGTCCAGTCGGCCTTCGCCGCCGCGCCCAGGTACTTCTGGAAGTTGTCGGTGGTGCCCGACTCGTCGGAGCGGGAGACGACCTGGATCGGCTTGTCCGGCAGGTTCAGGCTCTCGTTGCCCTTGACCGCCTTGATGGCCGGGTCGTTCCACTTGGTGATGCCACCGCTGAAGATCTTGGCGGCGACCGACGGGGTCAGCGTCAGCTTGTCCACCCCGGAGAGCTTGTAGGCGATCGCGATCGGGCCGACCACCATCGGGATGTTCCAGGCGTCGCTACCGCAGCGGGTCTTGGCGGCCGCGGCGTCGGCATCCTTGATCGGCGAGTCCGAACCGCCGAAGTCGATCTGGTTGGCGTTGAACTGCTTGACGCCGGCGCCCGAACCGCTCGGGTTGTAGTTGACCTTCTGGCCCGAGCACTTCTTGCCGTACTCCTGCGTGAAGATGTCGATCGCGTTCTTCTGCGCCGACGAACCCTCCGCGGAAAGCGGGCTCTTGCCGCCGCACTCGACGTCGGCCGTGCCCGTCGCGGCCGGGGCGGCAGCGGAGTTGGAGCTGCTGCTGTTGGTCGCCGCGGGGTCGGAGCCACAGGCGGCGAGCACGAGGGCGGCGCTCGCGACGATGCCCACCGCGCTCAGGGGCCGCATGATCTTCACTGCTGTTTCCTCCATCAGGAGCTTGACCGGGTCGTCGCGGCTGTGCAGCCGCGCCGGATCCGGACATTAGGCAGCCTCGGTGGACGGTCGCCCCTGTCCTGATGAACGGAAAGTGAACAAGGCCCGGGATGTGAGGAGTGCTACTGGCCTGAAAGGGTGCCGTGTCCCGCCTGTGACCTGGGCGTTCGCGCACCGTGACGGACTGTTCGCACGGAGTCCATCGTGTTCACCGACCGTACTGGACGTCGGTTTCGTAACGGGCAAACCCGAGCTTGGTGTAGACCGCCAGAGCCGGGGCATTGTCGCCCTCGACGTACAGGATGATCTGCCGCAGCCCCCGGCTCGCGAGGTACCGCAGCCCGGCCAGCGTCAACGCCCGGCCGAGGCCGCCGCCCTGCGCCGCGGGGTCGACGCCGACGACGTACACCTCGCCGACGCGCTCGCCGTCGAACCGGCCCGGCGCGGGCTCGTGCACCTTCGTCCAGTGGAAGCCGATGACCTCACCCTTTTCTTCGGCGAGGAAGAAGCCGTCGGCATCGAACCAGGGCCGGGCTTCGTCGGCGCGGACGTCGTCGGCGGTCAAGGCGCCCTGCTCGGGGTGCCAGTCGAAGGCCCGCGCGTTGACCCGGACGACGGCGTCTTCGTCCTGCCCCGGAACGAACGTCCGCAGCGAGACGCCCTCGCGCAGGACCGGCTCCGGCCAGACCGCGCTGTCGACGTCGACGTGCAGGATCAGCAGCTCGCGTTTGCGCTCGAGGCCGGCCTTCACGGCCAGCTTCCGCGCCGCCGGGTGGTCGCCGTGCGCCCAGACGCGGAACCCGACCGCGGCCCGCTCGTCGAGCGCCTGAAGCAGCTTCGCGCCGTAGCCGCGGCCACGGTGGGCGGGGTGCACGAACAGCTCCGCGACCTGGTGCCCGAAGGAGTCACCGGTGGTGTCGAGGTGGGCGTAGCCGACGACCTCGCCCTCGACGCAGGCGACGAGGTGCTCACCGCCGTCGAACTCGCCGGGCAGCGGGCCCGCGGGCTCGACCTCGGGCCTGCCGTCGGCCTCGCGGACCGCCAGCAGCAGCCCGCGGACGTCCTCGAGCTGCTTCTCGTCCAGTTCCTGCCGCCACTCTCCGGTCACCCCTGCGACCGTACCCGCGCCCGGCGCAACGCGACGGCTGTGCGAGACGTCTTCCGGGGGCGGAAGGGGGATCAGTGCGCGAGTTCGGGAGTGTCGGCCGGGGCCTCGGCGGCCGCCTGCGCGGGCACGCCCGGGCGCGGGCCACCGCTCTTGGCCGGCCGCTCGAACTTGTAGCCGACGTTGCGCACGGTCCCGATCATCTGCTCGTGCTCGGGGCCGAGCTTGGCGCGCAGCCGCCGGACGTGCACGTCGACCGTGCGGGTGCCGCCGAAGAAGTCGTAGCCCCAGACCTCCTGCAGCAGCTGGGCGCGGGTGAACACCCGGCCGGCGTGCTGCGCGAGGTACTTGAGCAGCTCGAACTCCTTGTAGGTGAGCTCGAGGGTGCGCTTGCGCAGGCGCGCGGTGTAGGTCGCCTCGTCGATGACCAGCTCGCCGACCCGCAGCTCGGCGTCGACCTGCGCGGAACCGCCGTCGCGGGTGGTGACCAGCCGCAGCCGGGCGTCCACCTCGGCCGGGCCGGCGGTGGGCAGCAGGATGTCGTCGGTGCGCCACTCGGCGCTCACGGCGACAAGCCCGCCTTCGCCGACGACGGCGATGATCGGGGTGGCCGCCTCCTCCTCGCCCGTGCCCTTGAGCAGGCGGCAGAGGCTCTTCGCCGAGGCCAGGTCGCTGCGGGCGTCGAGGAGGATCACGTCCCGGTGGCCCGCGTCGAGCAGGGCCGTCACCTCGGGAGCGCGGACGCGTACGGTGTGCGGCAGCAGGTCCAGCGCGGGCAGCACCGAGGTGGCGTCGGCCTCCGCAGTCAGTACCAGAAGGTCCAGGCTCATCAGCCGCACCGCCTTCTCGAGTCGTCGCCGCACAGCGGCGTTGGTCGGTGCTAAGTGAGAATAGCGGCTGAACGGCCGGGCACCTAACCCTTGCTGGATCGATCACACCTGGCGAAACCCGGGTGTCCCCGACGAACAGGAGTACGGACGCGATGGTGAGCAGGCCCGTGACCCGGGACGACCGACCCGCACCGAGGCCCGACGCACGACGCCGCGGCCGCCGTGCCCGCCGCTGGGTGATCGCCCTGGTTGTCCTGGTGTTGCTGCTGGTCGGAGCCGATTTCGGGGCCGCGGCGTTCGCCGAGCACATGATTTCGCAGAAGGCCCGCACGCAGCTGCAGCTGAGCGACGACCCGTCGGTCACGATCCACGGCTTCCCGTTCCTCACGCAGGCACTCGGCGGTGACTACAGTCACATCAGCGTGTCCGCCGCCGGCCTCCCGGTCGCGGGCAAGCTCCAGGACGTCGCGGTGAACGCCGAGCTCGAGGACGTCAAAGCGCCGCTGTCCGACATCACGAACGGCAACACGAAGGCGATCACCATCGGCGAGCTGACGGGGTCGGTCACCATCAAGGCCGCCGACCTGGCGCGCCTGTCCCCGCTGGACAAGGTCAAGGACCTGCGGATCGAGCCTTCGACCACCGAGTACGTCCAGAACGGCGACGCCGGGCAGAGCGAGCCGGCGCCGACCACGACGAAGACCACCGAGGGCCAGGCCGACCAGGACGAGTCGAGCACTGGTGTCCGCATTTCGGGACACCTTCAGTTCGCGGGCAAGGATCTGGAAATCTTCTGTTTCGCGATGATCGAGGCGGACGCCGCCAAGGGAACGATCAACTTCGTCCCCAAGCGGCTGCAGTTCGGGAACGACCAGGAGACCACTGTGGTCCCGGCGGCGGTGCAGAAGGCGCTGATGCCGAACTTCAACGCCTCGATCAACACGAAGGACCTGCCGCTGTCGGTCACCCCGACCGGCGTGCGGGTGCAGAGCGGATCGGTGACGATCAAAGGCAAGGCGGCGAACGTGTCCTTCGCGGACCTGAGCAAGTAGGAGCGGCCGGTGACGGGGCTGTGGGTGCTCGCGGCGACGCTGGTGGCCGCCGTGGCCGCCGGCGTGCTGCTGCGCGTCCGCAACGGCCGGATCCGGGACGCCAAGCCCGCCCCCGCTCGCGAGCTGCCCGCCCCCGTCACCGATGTGCTCGACCCGGCGTCCGCCGTGACGCTGGTCCAGATCTCCACCACCTTCTGCGCGCCCTGCCGGCACGCGAAGGCCGTGCTCGCGCCGCTGGCCGAGCGCACCGACGGCCTCCACCACGTCGAACTCGACGTCACGAACTCCCCGGAGGTCGCGCAGTCGCTGGCCGTGCTGCGGACGCCGACCACGATCGCGCTGACCCCGGACGGCCGGGAGCTCCTGCGCGTCGGCGGCGTCCCCAAGGGGCCCGAACTGCTGGATGCGCTGCGGCCGCATCTCACTACGCGGACATCCTGACCTGGGCGTTGTCCCAGAAAACGGGAACCGTCCCAAGGAATGAACGTGGTTCCCACTCTGAGGGAGCTCTGGGTACCCTCGCACCCGTGACCGGGCTGACCAGCTTCTTCTTGACGCAACGACGCGCAGTCGACCTCTGCCGCGTCCGCAGCAGCCTGTGTCGCGTTCAGTCCGACCGGCACTGAACCCACGATCCGGTCCCCGCCAGCCCTGATGCCGCTGACGCGTGCCGTTCGCACGCACCCCTTGCTCCAGCTGGAGGCACCATGTCCGCCGGACCGGCCGTCGACCCGCGAGGCCCGCGGTTCGCCGCCATCCTGACCACGATCGTGCTCGCGGTCGTGCTGGTCACCGAGTGGTGGCCGCTGCTGGCCGTCCAGACCGTCGTCTTCGCCATCGGCGCCTTCGTCGGGCTCAGGCCGGCGCCGTACTCGATCGTCTACCGCACGCTGGTAGCCCCGCGCCTCGGCCCGACCGACGAGCGGGAGGACGCGGCGCCACTGCGGTTCGCCCAGGCCGTCGGGTTCGTGTTCGCGCTGGTCGGCACGGTCGGCTTCGCGCTCGACGTCGCCCCGCTCGGCATCGTCGCGACGGCTTTCGCGCTGTTCGCGGCCTTCCTCAACGCGGCCTTCAACTTCTGCCTCGGCTGCGAAATGTACTTGCTGATCAAACGCTTCACCCCCGCCCGCGCGTCCTAGAAGTTCAACCCCAGAAAGTGAGTTCTGTTCACATGAGCCGTGAAGACGTCCTGGTCACCACCCAGTGGGCCGAGGAGAACCTGGACACCCCCGGCGTCGTGTTCGCCGAGGTCGACGAGGACACCACCGCCTACGACGCCGGCCACATCCGGGGCGCGGTGAAGTTCGACTGGCGGAACGACCTGCAGGACGGGGTGCGCCGCGACTTCGTCTCCAAGGAGGGCTTCGAGAAGCTCCTCTCGGAGAAGGGCATCTCCAACGACGACCTCGTGATCCTCTACGGCGGCAACAACAACTGGTTCGCCGCGTACGCGTACTGGTACTTCAAGCTGTACGGCCACGAGAAGGTCAAGCTCCTCGACGGTGGCCGCAAGAAGTGGGAGCTCGACGGCCGTGAGCTGAACTCCGACGAGGTCAAGCGCGACCGCACCGACTACAAGGCCCAGGACCAGGACCTGTCGCTGCGCGCGTTCCGCGACGAGGTCGTCCAGTCGATCGGGTCGAAGAACTTCGTCGACGTCCGTTCGCCCGACGAGTTCTCCGGCAAGCTGCTCGCCCCGGCGCACCTGCCGCAGGAGCAGTCCCAGGTTCCCGGCCACATCCCCGGCGCGCTGAACGTGCCGTGGGCGAAGGTCGCCAACGAGGACGGCACCTTCAAGACCGAGGAAGAGATCAAGGAGCTGTACAAGGACGAGGGCATCGACGAGGGCAAGGGCACCATCGCCTACTGCCGCATCGGCGAGCGCTCCTCGATCGCGTGGTTCGCGCTCCACGAGCTGCTGGGCTACGAGGACGTGAAGAACTACGACGGTTCATGGACGGAATACGGCTCGCTCGTCGGCGTGCCGGTCGAGTTGGGAGCCAAGTGATGGCGGTTGACGACAGCTGCGGCGCACCGGTCCAGGAGGCCACGCCGGCGGACTACGACACGCGCGGGCAGGTCGTGCTGGCGGGCAAGGTGACGGGAGCGAACGGGCCGGTCGGCGGCGCGTTCGTCCGCCTCCTGGACGGCGGCGGCGACTTCACCGGCGAGGTCGTCTCCTCGGCCGACGGCGACTTCCGCTTCTACGCGGCGCCGGGCGAGTGGACGGTCCGCGCCCTGCACCGCACCGGCAACGGCGAAGCCTCGGTCACCGCGGAAGGCCCCGGCCTGCACCAGCTGGCCATCTCCGTCGCCTGAGCCCCGTAGTCCGTGAAGGCCTCCTTACCGGCCATAAAGTCCGTGAAGGCCTCCTTACCGGCGATAAGAGCCGGGAAGGAGGCCTTCACGGCTTTTCGGCGTTCGGGCGGGTGACTGTGCTCACCGCGGCCACCCTGGGCGGGGCCGGACGCGGCCGGGCGGACTAAGCTCCCACCCGTGGAAGCTCTGTTTACGACCTTGCTGGTCCTCGCGGGCATCGCGATCACCTGGTTCGCCGTGTACGTCGTCTACCGGCTGTACGCGGACCAGCGCTGACCCATGACCGCCAGCGGCGACGAAGCCATCGCGGCAGCGGAACGGCGCGCGGAGAGCACCCGCTCGCGCAACCTCCCGCTGTGGGACGACCTGCCCATCCCCAACGACACCGCGAACCTGCGCGAGGGGCCGAACCTCAACGACGCGTGCCTCGCGCTGCTGCCGCTCGTCGGCGTGTGGCGCGGTGAGGGCGAGGTCGGCTACCCGACCATCGACGGCCCCCGCAAGTTCGCGCAGCAGCTGACGATCTCCCACGACGGCCGCCCGTTCCTGATCCACGAGTCCCGCTCGTGGCTGCTGGACGACGAGGGCAACGTCATCCGCCCGGCCGCCCGCGAGTCCGGGTTCTGGCGCCCGCAGGCCGACGACACGATCGAGCTGCTGCTCACGCACAACACCGGCATCGTCGAGCTCTACTACGGCAAGCCGCGCAACCAGACGTCCTGGGAGCTGGGCACGGACGCGGTGATCCGCACGGCCACGGCCAAGGACGTCACCGCGGCCCAGCGGCTGTACGGCCTGATCGAAGGCTCCCTCGGCTACGTCGAGGAGCGCGCGATGGTGGGCCAGGAGATGCAGCCGCACACCTCGGCCCTGCTGCACCGCGTCGTCGGCTGACTCACTCGGCTCCGTCGGGCCGTGGAGTCATGTTGAGGTCCCCGCGGAGGGTACCGATCTGGACCACGTTTCCGTCGTTGTCCCCGGTGACCGTGTTCCCGACGGTGAATTCGCGCTTTTTCCCGAGGGAACGGATCACGAACTGCTCGACGATCCGGGCCACCGGCAGCAGGTGGGCCAGCATCAGCCCTCCCAGCAGTAGCGACACGGCGCCCCTGGCCAGGTCTGCGATGCCGTAGAAGAAATTGATGCCCAGGACCAGCTGGACAAGCAGGAGAAGCACGGCTTGCACGACGAACGGCCGGATGTGCTCCTGGTCAGCACGCACGCGTGCCACATCCCGCCGCTCGAAGGAGACCCCGCCCTCTTCGTTCTTCTGGTGGATACCGGTCCAGTTCGCCCAGTCACCGCCATCGGCCACGAACCTGAACCCCACGCTCTGGCCCGGCTCCAGGTGCCCGAGCAGAAACCTGCGGTTCCCCGGTTGGACGTCCTCGGTCACTTCGCTGACCTCGAGCTCCGGTTCGGGCTGCGGATCCAAGGCGACTTCGAGCATCTGCGCCCGTTCGGGGAACGCGAACCGGACGTATTCGTCCTTGACCGTCGCACCACCTGTGTTGGTGATCCGGAACGCGACCGTCGTGAGGTTCTCGACGACCCGCCCGGCGTAGCTGACCTGCACTTGCTCTCGCAGCTCGTCCTTGACCTCGACGAGTTGCGAGCCGACGTTCATGTCCCAGGAGAGCTGCTTGAGGGATCGTCTGTTCTTCTTCGCCTCGAGGCGGGTACCGGTGAAGTACGAAACGAGGCCGGTGACGATGGCCACGAACAGAGCAAGAACGTACTTGTTGTCGAAAACATCACTGAGCTGCGTGCTGTCAGCCAATACGGGCAAAGATGCCTCCCTCCTCCAAGCCGAGTCATTCTGCCCCGTCCGGCCGGGGGTGTCTAAGCTCTCGATATGCGCTGGAGGCGGTGTGGCCAGGACGCCGCCCTGCTGGACTGCGACTCCCTGGAGCAGATGCGGGCGGCCCACGCCACCGTGCTCGCCGCACGCCCCGAAGGCGTCGTCGACCTCGTGCCCGGCGCGCGCAGCCTGCTGGTCGTCGGGGGTGTCGCGGCAGTGCGGGCGCTGCTGGAGGACGCCGATCTCACGCGCCCGCCTTCGGGCGAACCCCGCGAAGTGACCCTCGACGTCCACTACGACGGCGAGGACCTCGCCCTGGTCGCCTCGGACGCCGGAGTTTCCCCGGACGCCGTCGTCGAGCTGCACACCGAGGCCGTCTACACGGTCGCGTTCACCGGGTTCGCCCCCGGCTTCGGCTACCTGACCGGGCTGCCCCCTCAGCTTCGGCAGCCACGGCTCGAGTCGCCGCGGACGCGGGTCCCGGCCGGGTCGGTCGGGCTCGCCGGTGAGTTCACCGGCGTCTACCCGCGCGAGTCGCCGGGTGGCTGGCGGCTGCTCGGGCACACGACGGCGACGCTGTTCGACCCGCACGCCGACCCGCCCGCGTTGTTCGCGCCGGGTGACCGCGTCCGCTTCCGGAGCGTCCGATGAGGTGCCTGGAAGTGCTCGACCCGGGCCGGTACGCCCTCGTGGAGGACCTGGGCCGCCCCGGGTACGCCCACCTGGGTGTCGCACCTTCGGGCGCGTTGGACGCGGCCTCACTGCGGCTGGCGAACCGGCTCGCCGGCAACCCCGAAACCGCCGCGGGCATCGAAGCCCTGCTCGGCGGCCTGTCGGCGCGGTTCACCGCGGCGGCGACGGTGGCGGTGACCGGCCCGGCCGTCGCGGTTTCCGTCGACGGCCGCGCGTTCGGCTCCCACGTGCCCGTCCCGGTCCGCGCCGGGCAGACGCTGACGCTGGGCACCCCGGCCGCGGGACTGCGCTGCTACCTGGCCGTCTCCGGCGGGATCGCGGTCGAGCCGGTGCTGGGCAGCCGGTCGCGGGACGTCCTCTCCGGCATCGGCCCCGACCCCTTGAAGGCCGGGGACGTGCTGCCGCTCGACGTCCCGGTGGGAGTTCCGGCGGGCGCGGACGTCGTCGTGCCCGTCGCCGCACCCGCCGACCTGGTGGTCCCGGTGACGCTCGGGCCCCGCGACGACTGGTTCGACGACCCGGCAGGCGGGCTCTCGGCGGGGTGGACGGTCACTGCCGAGTCGAACCGCGTCGGCCTGCGCCTGGACGGGACGCCGCTGCGCCGGGCCGTCGACGGCGAGCTGCCCAGCGAGGGTGTCGTCACCGGCGCGATCCAGGTGCCGCCGAGCGGCCTGCCGGTGGTCTTCCTCGCCGACCACCCGACCACCGGGGGCTACCCCGTCGCGGCGGTCGTGAAGACGGCGGCGTTGAACGCGCTCGCCCAGGCCCGGCCGGGCACACGAATCCGGTTCCGGCCTTCCTGACCAAGGCGTACCGCCACGCGGGTGAGAGCCGGGTCACCCGGTGCACCCGTCCGGGTAGGGGCTGGAACCATGTCGCGCCGCCACCCGTCCTGATAAGCGTGGAACAGGTGACGATCAGCGGTGGCGCGGGTTTCCTCGACGTGAACACGCGGACGCGGGCGGAGCTGCCGCAGTCCCTGCGGATCGCGCTGGCCACCGGGCAGCTGCGCCGTCCCCTGGCCACCACGCTCGGGCCGGTCCTCGACCTGCTCGTCGACGGCGACTACCGCGTGAGCGGGCCGGAACGCCTGCCCGACGACCAGCTGCTCACCCCGACCGACACGTGGCCGCCGTCCGACGAGGCGCGCGTCGGGTACTACCGGACCGCCATCCGCACCGGTCACCGGCCGGTCGCGGTGGTGCTGGCCGACGGCGAACGCGAGCTGATCATCGACGGCCACCACAAGATCGCCGCCTACCGCGCCGAAGAGGTCGCCCCCGCCGTGGTCCGGATCAGCCAGGGTCAGGCGTATTCGGCCTCGTAGGCCGCCACCAGCTCGGCGTACACCGCGGAGGAGTCGGGCAGCCGCTCGCCGTCCAGCGTGTGCACGCGGGTCAGCTTGCGCACGCTCGACGCCATGAAGACGCCGTCGCCCTCGACGAGGTCCCGCACGCTCAGCGGCCCTACCTCGACCGTCCAGCCGGCCTTCTCGGCGCCGCGGAACACCGCGGCCTGGGTCGTGCCCGGCAGGATGCCGATGCTCGGCGGCGTCGTGACGAGCGTCCGCCCCTTCGCGAGCACCACGTTCGCGGTCGGGCCTTCGAACACCGAGCCGTCGGCGGCGGTGAAAATCACATCTTCGGCCCCGCGGCGTGCGGCTTCGCGCAGTGCGGCCATGTTGACGCCGTACGACAGCGGCTTCGCGCCGAGCAGCAGCCAGGGCGCGCGCTCGGCGAGGTCCGGCGCGAAACCGCGTTCGAGGGTGATCGCGGAGACGCCGTCGGCGCGGGCTTTGAAGATCGCCGGAGCGACCTCGGAACCGAGGGCGAAACCGGTCGGCACCGCGGCCGGATCGCCGTCGGATCCCCGCGTGTACACCAGTTTCAGCACCATTTCGCGACCGCCGGCCCACCTTTCGAGCACCAGCGAAACGGCCTTCTCCCACGCCGCGAGGTCGAACTCGGGGAGGTCGAGCATGGCCGCCGAACGGACCAGCCGCTCGAGGTGCGGCCGGAGTTCGCGGGGCTTGCCGTCGACGACGAGGATCGTCTCGAAGACGCCGTCTCCGCGCATCAATCCGAGGTCGTCGACCTTGATCTGGGCCACGTCGGGATCGGCCTGGGTTCCGTCGAGGAAGACGAGCACGCGCATACCGCCACGGTACTCACCTAGGCTGGGAGGCATGCCGTACCGCTCGCCGCTGCTGGACGTGCCCGGATCCATCCCACCGCCCGACGATCACCCCGAAGCCGGCGTCCCCTGGCACTGGGGAGACCCCTTCGCCGAGCAGCGCACGGCCTCGCGCGGCGTCGTCGTGATCGACCGGTCCCACCGCGAGTTCATCGCCGTCACGGGCGAAGAACGGCTGTCGTGGCTGCACCTGGTCATCTCGCAGCACGTGACCGGGCTGGCCGAGGGCTCCGGCACCGAGGCGCTGGTCCTCGACAGCCAGGGCCGCATCGAGACGCACATGGTGCTGGCGCACCTCGACGGCACGGTGTTCCTCGACACCGACCCCGGCCCGAGCGTGACGAGCGCGCTGCCCAAGGGCGGCCCCCAGACGCTGCGCGAGTACCTCGAAGCGATGAAGTTCTGGTCCAAGGTGGACATCCGCGACGCGACCGGCGAGCTGGCGCTGCTCACCGTGCTCGGCCCGGACGCCGAGCGCGTCCTGAGCGCGGCCGGCACCGAGGTCGGCCCGGAGCCGTACGCCGTCGCGGCGCTGCCGGGTGGTGGCTTCGCGCGGCGGATGCCGTGGCCGGGCCGGTGGAGCGTCGACCTGGCGGTGCCGCGCGACCGGCTCGTGGACTGGTGGAAGCGGCTCACCGACGCCGGCGCCCGCGCGGCCGGCAGCTGGGTGTTCGACGCGCTGCGCGTCGAGTCGCTCCGGCCGCGGCTGGGCGTCGACACCGACGAGCGCGCCATCCCGCACGAGGTGGGCTGGGTCGGGTCGGCCGCGCATGTCGCGAAGGGCTGTTATCGCGGCCAGGAGACGGTGTCGAAGGTCCACAACGTGGGACGTCCCCCGCGGAACCTGCTCCTGCTGCACCTCGACGGCTCGCCGGAGGTCACGCCGGAGACCGGCGACCCGGTGCTGCTGGACGGCCGGACGGTCGGCCGGATCGGCACCGTGATCCAGCACCACGAGCTCGGCCCGATCGCGCTGGCCCTGGTCAAGCGGTCGACGCCGGTGGGCGCGGAGCTGCTGACCGGTTCGGAGGACAACCTCGTCCAGGCGGCGATCGACCCCGACTCCGTGCCCTCGGAACAGCCGGCTCCGGGGCGTGCGGCGGCGGCGCAACTTCGTGGTTGATCGAAAGCCCCTGACAGCGAGATCACGTTCAACCGGGATAAACTGCGCTGTGATCGAAGTGCGGCCCGGCGGCAGGCGGCGGATCGACCGCGTGCTCGGCCCGGGATACCTCAGCGGCTTGGGTGAGCTGCCGCTGAAGGTGCTGCGCGAGCGGCGTGACGAAGCCGCCCAGGAAGAGACCGACCTGTCCTACCTGCGCCGTCTCCTGCACGCCCGGATCGACATCGTGCGCGCGGAGCAGGCGCGGCGCAGCTCCGGCGGCGAAGCGAGCATCGTCGACCAGCTGGCCACGATCCTCGCCGACAACGCGCTGGGCCCGGCCGCGGGCTCGGGACGTCACCAGCAGCTGGAGCCGTCGCGGGCCGGCGAACACCGGCGGCACGCCGAAGCCCTGATCGGCGACACCGACTTGACCGACGTCGAGTCCCTCTCGGACGAGAAGCTCGCCTCCGCTTTGGACACCTACGCGCGCGAAGAGCTGTCGGTGTCGTCCTTCCGCCGCGAGGTCCAGGGCGTGATGGACACGCTCAACGCCGAGATCGCGAAGCGCTACCAGCAGGGTTCGGCCACTGTGGACGAGCTGCTGGAGAACGAAGGCGGCCGCGCCGAGTGACCAACCCCGTGCTCGCCGAAGTCGTCAGGTCCGATTTCGTCGAAAGCGTCCACCGCGGCGCGCTCGTGGTCATCGGCCCGGAAGGTTCCGCTCGTCTCGCGCTGGGAGACGTTGTCTCGCCGGTCTTCCCGCGCTCGTCGAACAAGCCGCTGCAGGCCGTCGGCATGCTGCGGGCCGGGCTCGGGTTCGAGGGCGAGGACCTGGCGCTCGCCTGCGCGTCCCACTCCGGCGAGCCGGGGCACGTCAAGCGCGTCCTCGAGCTGCTGCGGTCCGCCGGCCTGGCCGAGGACGACCTCGCCTGCCCGCCGGACTTCCCGCTGCACGGACCGAGCACGCGCGACGCCGCCGAGCCGCGGCGAGTGATGATGAACTGCTCCGGCAAGCACACGGCAATGCTCACGACGTGCGTCCGGGCGGGCTGGCCGACCGCGGGCTACGAGGCGCCGGACCACCCGCTGCAGCAGGCGATCGCCGCGGCCGTCTCGGAGCTGACGGGTGAGCCGATCGCACACACGGGTGTCGACGGCTGCGGCGCGCCGCTGTTCGCGTTCTCGCTGACCGGGCTGGCCCGGGCGTTCGGCCGCGTCGCCCGTGCGTCGGACGGGCCTTCGCGGACGGTGGCGTCGGCGATGCGGGCGCACCCGTGGCTGGTGGCGGGCACCGGGCGCGAGGACACCGAGCTGATGTCCGCCGTGGACGGTCTGATCGCGAAGGGCGGCGCCGAAGGGGTCCAGGCCTTCGCCCTGCCGGACGGCTTCGCGGTGGCGATCAAGATCGACGACGGCGCCAAGCGGGCCTGCGCACCGCTGGCGGTGGAGGCGCTGCGGTACCTGGGAGTCGACGTGCGAGGCCTGGCGGAACTCGGCCGCCCGGCGGTCTCGGGCGGCGGCCGTCCGGTGGGCGAGATCCGGGTGCCGGAGCTTCGCGGCTGAGCCGAGCAGGCCCCCGTTTTCCACGCTACCGGTGGGCACCGACAGTTTCGGGGCCCGAAGCCCGCGGGCCCGTTCGCTAGTTCGCGCGTTCTCGGGCGGCCAGGTCGCCCCAGAACTCCCGCAGGTCGGAGAACAGTTCGGCCAGCTCCTCGACGTTGCCCGAGCGCAGCGCGTCCAGGATGTCGTGGACCTCGTCGGCGGTGTTGTCGGCCTCCAGGACCGGGTCGGCGAAGAGCTGCACGAGACCGCCGTAGTCCAGCTCGACGACGGAGTCCGGGTGGAAGTTGTCCAGCCACCGCCGGGTCTCGAACAGCACGCGTCCCGGCCCGGAGTCGCCGAAGGTCTGTTCCAGCAGGTCACCGGCCTCGCGCGCGCGGTGCTGCGCGTCGGCGAGCGTGGCCCGCCACGACAGCTCCCGCCGCGGGTCGTCGCGGCCGCGGCCGAGCACCAGCTTGCGCTCGTCCGGCTCGATCAGCACGAACCACGGCAGCGGGACGGTCCAGGTGGTGGACAGCGTGTGCGCCGCCGTCGTGCTCAGGTCCGCCATGGCCGACTTGGTCCGGCCGCGGATCGTCTCCTGGGTGAAGCCGCCTTCGTCGAGGACGACGTTCTTCAGCGCCGGGTGCGCGTCGCCGAGGAACGTGACCAGCGCGGCGGCAGAGCGGGCCCGCAGCTCGAGCGGGCAGACCAGCGGACCGTGTTCGGCCTTGCCGCCGGGCACCTCTTCCGCGTCGAGCACCAGGACGTCGGTCAGGAGGCTCGGCGCGGCACGGCCGTCGCCGAGTTCGGCGGGCAGCAGCCGCCGCGGCGCGGCGACCTGTGACTTGAGCCACATGGCTTGCTCGCGCGCGCCCGCGTCCGTCCGCCGCAGCTTGGCCGCCGAGACGGCCGCGCACAGCCGTTCGTCCGGCGGGTCGCCCAGGGCGAGCAGGGGTTCGTACACCCGCAAGTAAGCCACGAAGGGACGGAGCACGGGTAGATCGTGGCACGTTTACCTGCACCTATCGCCACCGACCGGCCGGTAACCGGTGTCCGGCGAACACTGTCGCCACCGGCACACCGTGCCACGTCGCATCCAACCCCCCGGACACGGTACGGTGTGAGCAGGAAAGAATTGTCGAGACGATGCGGGGCCGCCGATTCCCCCGGCCGCCCCGCCCCTGTGCGAGGGGGTCGAGCCATGGGGCGCGGCCGGGCTAAGGCCAAGCAGACGAAGGTGGCGCGTGAGCTCAAGTACAGCTCGCACGAGACCGACTTCGATGCTTTGCAGCGCGAGCTGTCGAGTAACTCCTCGAATGATCATCACCACGAGGAGTCCGACAGCCGGTATGAGGACCCGTACGACGACGGGTACGACGAGTACCGTCGTTGAGCACGCGTAAACGCGCGAGGGCGAAGCCGGGCACAACCCGGCAACCGCCCTCGCGCGTCGCGTGCTGCCCACAATCGTGTCCGGGCTGCACAGCGATGAAGGAGTGAGCCGGTGGTAAGTCGGGTTGGAGTCGTCGGAGCCGGGCTGATGGGTTCCGGCATCGCCGAGGTGCACGCCCGGTCCGGATTGGACGTCGTGGTCACCGAGGTGAACCAGCCGGCGCTCGACGCGGGCAAGGCCCGCATCGAGAAGTCGCTGCAACGCGGCGTGAAGAGCGGCAAGCTCTCGGCCGAGGACGCCGAAGCGGCCCTCGGCAGGCTCAGGTTCACGACGGACATCGCCGAGTTCGCCGACCGCGAACTGGTCGTGGAGGCGATCCTCGAGCAGGAGCAGGCGAAGGTCGACGTCTTCCGCCAGCTGGACAAGATCGTCGAAGCCGAGGACGCGCTGTTCGCGTCCAACACGTCGTCGATCCCGATCATGAAGCTGGGCATGGCGACGAGCCGCCCGCAGCAGGTGGTCGGCATCCACTTCTTCAACCCGGTGCCGGTGCTGCCGCTGGTGGAGCTGGTGCCCTCGCTGCTGACCAGCGAGGAGACCGCCCGCCGCGCGGAGGAGCACGCGACGACGGCGCTGGGCAAGACGGTGATCCGCTCGCAGGACCGCGCCGGGTTCATCGTGAACTCGCTGCTGGTGCCGTACCTGCTCTCGGCGATCCGGATGATCGAGTCGGGCTTCGCCTCGGCGGAGGACATCGACCGCGGCATGGAGCTGGGCACGGCGCACCCGATGGGCCCGCTGCGCCTGTCCGACCTGATCGGGCTGGACACGATCAAGGCGATCGCGGACTCGATGTACGCGGAGTTCAAGGAGCCGCTGTACTCGTCGCCGCCGCTGCTGCTGCGCATGGTGGACGCGGGCCTGCTCGGCAAGAAGACGGGCCGCGGTTTCTACTCCTACAGCTGACTCCGGTCGAACCCGACGGGCGCGTCGAAGGCCGCCCGCCGCGCCGCCCGGCGGAGGACGGTCAGGATGGCCGGCCCGAGCAGGACGATGGCCACGGCATTGGTGACGGCTCGGCCGGTGTCCCACCCGAGGGTCGACGTCAGGACCGTGTAGACGGCGAACCGGTGCAGGTTGTCCAGCAGCGGCGCCCCGGGCATGAAGCCGAGCTGGGTGGCGGTGCCGGCGAGGAACGGCCACGTCCACAGGCTCATCAAGAGCCCGAAGAAGTAGGCCGCGAACACGCCGTACGCGACCAGCAGGGCGATCTCGGCCTTGCCGCGGGCTCGGGGCAGTAGTCCGGCCCCGAGCCCGATGAGCGAAGACGCCAGCATCTGGAAGGGCAGCCAAGGCCCGACACCGGCGGTGAGCAGCGCCGACGTGAACAGCGACGTCGAGCCGAGCACGAACCCGAAGCCGGGCCCGAACACCCGCCCGGCGAGCACGAGCAGGAAGAACACCAGCTCGACGCCTCCGGTGCCGGCACCCAGCGGCCGAAGACCGGCGTTCACCGCCGACAGGACGCCGAGCAGCGCGAGCGCCTTGGCGTCGATGCCACCCCGCGACAGCTCGGCCAGGACGACGAGGATCAGCACGGGCAACGTCGCCATGAACACGAACGGCGCATCCACGGTGTGCGCGGCGGCGCTGGGCCGGGGGTGCGCGAAGAGCGGCCAGCAGAACATGGCCAGCCCGAGGACGCTCGCGAGGCTCAGGACCAGCGCGGGCCGCAGCGTCAGGCGGACGGCGCGGGGCGCGCCGAGGAAGTCAGTCACGCTGCGGCCTCCGCGGCTTCGCTGACCACCGCAGGCCGCGTGAGGCACGCCCAGGCAACCTGGTCATACCGCCGCTTCCGAGACATGACCGACGCCCCGGGCCCCGGCGCTAGGCGGACGGCGCGGAGCGCGCCGAGAAAGTCGATCACGCCGCGACCTCCAGAAAGTGCGGGCGGGGTGGCATCCCCTGGGCGCCAAGTCGTGGCTGGCTGCCCGCCGCAGGGTTGCGAACCGGTAGCGCGCCTGCGGGAGCTCGCTCGTCTTCTTCGGCCCCCGCCCCCGCCCCCCACCCCCCCACCCCCTCCGCCACCCTCACCTCAACGCCTCCGCCACCTCGTCGACCGTCAGCCACGGCTCCGGGGCCAGGATCTTCGCCACCTGCGGGGCGAATGCCGGCGAGGCGACGATCACCTCCCTGGTCGGGCCGTCCGCGACGATCTCGCCCTCGGCCATCACCACCACGCGGTCGGCTGCCGTGGCCACGAACTCGACGTCGTGCGTGGCCAGCAGCACCGCCCGGTCCTGCGAGGCCAGCTCTCGCAGGACCGCGGCGAAGCGCCGTTTCGCGGGGTAGTCCAGGCCGCGGGTGGGCTCGTCGAGCAGGACGACCGGCGGGGCCGCCGCCAGCTGGACTGCCAGCACCAGCGCCAGTCGCTGCCCCTCCGAGAGGTCGCCGGGGTGCGCTTCACCGGCGATCCCGGGGGCCAGCCGGTCCAGCAGGGCCCGGGCCGTTCCCGCCGGTACCTCGGACTCGGTGTCCGCCTGTGCGCACTCGGCGTCCACCGAATCGAGGTACAGCAGGTCGGCCGGGGTCTGCGGGACCAGCCCCACGCGCTGACGGGCCACTCGTGGCTTGAGTGACGCAGGATCCGCGCCGCCGACGTCGACCTTCCCCGCCGACCTCGGTCCGCTGCCCTGCATCGCCCAGAGAAGCGACGACTTGCCGGAGCCGTTGCGGCCCATCAGCGCGACCACCTCGCCCGGTCCGGCACGCAGGTCGACCCCGCGCACCGCCAGGACATCTCCGTATCGGACCACCACCCCTCTCACATCCAGTGCCGAACCGGTCACCGAGAGACTACGACCCACCACCGACAATTTCTGGAGCCGCGAGCGCAGCGGCCCCGCGACCCGCCGCGCGTCCCGGACCGACAGCGGCAGCGGTGACCAGCCCGCGAGCCGCCCCAGCTCGGCGATCGGGGGTGCGATCGACGACGTCGCCAAGATCTCGGCGGGCGGTCCGGACCGCACCGAACCGTCGCCGGGCAGGTACAGCAGCCGGTCGGCGTACTGGGCGACGCGCTCCATCCGGTGTTCCGCGACGACCACCGTCGTCCCGAGGTCGTGCACCAGCCGCGTGATCACCGCGAGCACGTCCTCGGCCGCCGTCGGGTCCAGCGCGGACGTCGGCTCGTCCAGGACCAGCACGCGCGGGTGCGCCGTCAGCACCGAGCCGATCGCGACCCGCTGCTGCTGCCCGCCGGAGAGTGTCCGAAGTGGACGGTTGCGCAGCTCGGCGATGCCCAGCAGGTCCAGCGTTTCCTCGACCCGCTTGCGCATGACGTCCGGCGGCACGGCCAGCTGCTCCATCGCATAGGCCAGCTCCTCCTCGACGGTGTCCGTCACGAACCCGGCGAGGGGGTCCTGCCCGACGACGCCGACCACCGCGGCCAGCTCACGAGGCGGAAACTGCGAAGTGTCGTGCCTACCGACCCGCACCCGGCCGGCCAGCCGCCCGCCGGTGAAGTGGGGGACGAGCCCGTTGATCGCGCCGAGGAACGTCGACTTCCCGGCTCCCGTCGGCCCGGCGACCAGGCACAGCTCACCCTCCTCGACCTGCAGCGACACGTCCGACAGCACCGGCCGCGAGGCGTCCGGATAGGTCACCGTGACCCGCGAGAACTCGATCACCGGACGACCTCCGACGAAGGGGCGACGAACGCCGGGAGCACTGCGACGAGCAGGGACAACACGTGCACCAGGGAGACTTCCGGCCAGCGCAGCGGGCTCAGCGACGGGTAGAGGTTCCCCGGGTCGACGCGGGCGGTCACGAACAGCAGCCCGCACGCTCCGGCGCCCGCCGCCACGACCAGCGTCTCCGGCCACCGCCACGGGTCCGGCCGGTACGCCGTGCGCCGCACCCGCCGTCCGCCGAGGACGAAACCCGCGACCGCCACCGCCAGCCCGGCCGTCAGCAGCGGGACGCCGAGCCAGGGCGTCGTCCCGTCGAGCACGCCGTAGACGCCGACGCACACGCCGACCAGCCCGGACAGGACACAAGCAGCGATCAGCAGGCGCACGCGGCGGCTCAAGTACGCCCGGCGGCCGTAGCCCCGGGAGTCCATCGCGGCCGCCAGCCGCAGCGACCGGTCCATCGCGTCCTCCAGCACCGGGACCACGATGCCCTTGACCGCCCGCAGCCCGCGAGTCCGGCCGGCCCGCAGCCGCCGGGCTCGTCGCACGCGCTGCACGCTCTCGACGAGCTGAGGCGCGACCGTCAGCGCCACCGTCACCGCCGTGCCCACCTCGTACAGCGCTCCCGGCACCGCCTTGAGCAGGCGTTTCGGGTTGGCCAGGGCGTTCGCCGCGCCGACGCAGACCACCATCGTCGCCAGCCGCAGGCCGTCGTAGAACCCGCCGAGCAGCTCCTCCGCCGACGTCGGCCCGAGCAGGGACAACCCGGCGGTCAGGGGGATCCGCGGCAGCGTGAACAGGACGTGCCCGCCGTCCTCGCCGCCGATCAGGATCCGGAACAGCACGCGCGACGCGACGATAAGCGCGCCGACGTAGGCGTACAGCCGGAAGGCCAGCGCCCAGGGCGCGTCACTCCGCCGGTTCACGACGACGAACCCGGCGACGGCGATGATCAGGCCGAGCAGCAGCGGGTTCGTGGTGCGGCTGGCGGCGACGGCCAGCGCGAGCGCCCAGACCCACCAGGCGCCGGGATGCAGCGTCCTAGGCACGCCGACGACGGGCGACGACGATCCCCGCGCCGCCGAGCACGACGATCACGACCACGCCGATCACCAGGCCCCACGGGAATTCGGTTTCGCCGGCCACCGACACGTCCGGGACAGCCCTCACAGGTTGCCGGACCGGCGCCACGTGCGGCGGCGCCGGCAGGTCGTTGGCGGACTTCGGACGCGCGAACGCCCACCCCTCGAACCCACCGGGGATCGGCTTCGCCGTCTGGGCTCCTTCCTGGCTCGACTGCCAGATGCCGCCCGTCGGGGCGGCGTGCCAGTAGCTCCAGTACGCCGTGGCCGACGGCATGCCCGTGCAGGACTCGACGTCGGGGCCGGGCTTGCCGTCGATCCGGCAGGCCACGGCGAGGCCGTACTTCTGCGAGCCCGCCACCTGGAAGCCCGCCTCCTGCAGGGCGGCGATGCCGTTCGCGGGCGTCCCGGGGGCGCAGCGGATCACCGGCTGCGGTGCCAGGTCGCCGAAGTCGACGACCACCGTCACCCCGCCACCCTCGGGGCACGCCCCCTCGGCGGCCGACGCGGGCGCGGCGCCCGTGAAACAGGCAGCGAGCAGCAGTGCGCAGACAGCGACGAAGCGGGACGCGATCATGCAGGCACTTTAACCACGCCGGGGTCCGCCGAAGGTGCGGTTCCGGCGCGACGCGGGACACACCTAGACTGCGGGCCGTGGGACAGCTCATCGCGGACGGACAGCTGCGCGTCGGCCTGGTCGGCGCCGGCCCGTGGGCGACGACGGTGCACGCACCCGGCCTCGCGGACCACCCCGGCACGGCGCTGACCGCGGTCTGGGCCCGGCGGCCGGAGGCGGCGCAAGCGCTTGCGGAGACGCACTGCGCGACCGCCGCGGGCAGCGTCGAGGAGCTGTTCGAGCAGGTGGACGCGGTCGCGTTCGCGGTGCCGCCGTCGATCCAGGCCGAACTGGGCGTGCGCGCGGCCGAAGCCGGGAAGCACCTGATCCTCGAGAAGCCGATCGCCGCCGACCTCGACGGCGCGCGACGGCTGGCCGACGCGGTCGCGGGCACGGGTGTCGCCGCGCTCGTGGTTCTGACCCTGCGCTACGCGGCGCAGACCCAGGAGTGGCTCGCCGGCCTCGCCGAGGCGGGCGGCTGGGCGGGCGGCGGGGCACGCTGGCTGTCCGGGGCCCTGCTCGGCGGCCAGTACGCGGCGTCGGAGTGGCGCCAGGACGACGGCGGCGCGCTGTTCGACATCGGCCCGCACGCGCTCGACCTGCTGGACGCGGCGCTCGGCCCGATCACCGAGGTCGTGGCGGCCCGGCAGAGCCCCGGCGACCTCTGGCACCTGATGCTGGCCCACGACGGCGGCGTGATCAGCACCGCCACGCTCTCGCTGCGGCTGCCGGTGCAGCCGACCGTCGTCGAGGTCGCCGTCTGGGGGCAGCACGGCTACCGGACGCTCGGGCGCAAGCCGGGCTCGGCGCAGGAGTCCTACACCGCGCTGCTGGACGACTTCGCCGCGATGATCGCCAGCGGCACGACGACGCACCCCTGCGACGTCCGGCGCGGCCTGCACCTGCAGACCCTGCTCGAGCAGGCGCGCGAACTCGCCGCGAAGTAGTACACAGGTCTTCGGCGCGGATTTCCGTTGTGAAACAACGCTTCCGCGCGCACATCCCCAATTCATCCACAGGGTTGTCCACAACCTCCACTGTGGACAGTGTGCCCCCTGACCGAACCACGTGAAGACGACCGGCGCCACCGGAAAGATCACCGAATAGTGCGGTCCGCTCGGAATGCCGAGTCGATCTTGTGATGCGAAGGTGATCTTGGGAGGGGTCACTTCGACGCGCATCGTCGATCTTGAGGGGTTCGAGAAGGGAGGCGCATGGAAGCTCTGCTGCGCGCCTTCTGGGGGATGATTCCGGTTTCGGCCATCGCACTGCCGTACGCGCTGCTCGGCTGGCCACTGCTCGCGGCCCGGCGCCGCCGAAGACTGCCCGCCCGCTACGCGACCGCGACCGCCGGTGTCGACAGCGCCGCCTGCTACGTCGCCTTCCTGGTGTTCTTCCTGGTCACGATGCCCGTCGGCGACTCCGCCGACAGCACGCTCGACCTCGTGCCGGGCGCGGACATCACCGCGGCTTTCGGCAGCGACGGTTCACTCTGGCAGGTGGTCGGCAACGTCCTGCTGCTGAGCCCGCTCGGCGCGCTGCTCCCGGTGCGGATCCACCGCCTGCGCGCGCTGCCGCGGGTCGCGCTGGCCGCGTTGATCGCCTCCGTGCTGGTGGAAGGTACGCAATATCTGATCCACGACGGCCGCGTGACGTCGACCGACGACGTCCTCCTGAACACCGTGGGCGCGGTGCTCGGGGCGGCGCTCAGCCGGCGCGGCTGGCGTTCGCTCGACGTGCCGCCGCCGGCCCCGGTGGCGATCCCGGCACCCCGCCGCGCGAACCGAACGATCTGTGAAGCCCCGGCGCTCACGCTGCGGGTGCCGCGATCGGTCTGGGACAAGCGGTACGCGGCCATCGCGCACCCGGAACGCCGGTAACCCGGTTGCGGGCCATGCCAAGATGGCCGGGAAGAGCCCCTTCGAGTCAAGGACTGAGTGCCTATGCCTGGCGCCGCCTCCGGCGTCGGCCTTCGCTAGGCCTGACGCCCAGCGATCCACCCGCGAGCCCGTTCGGGGCTGCGGTTCCTTGACGTGCTTTTCGAAGGCTCGAATGTCTGCCATCCAGACGTATGTCCGCAAGACGGCACCACGCGGCCGCGAGACCGAGCAGGTCGGCCCGTTCCTCGCGACCTACTCGCCGGACACGGCGCACCCGATGCTCAACTACGCGATCCCGGACGACGGCGCGCGGCCGACGGCGGCCGAGATCGACGCGCTGACCGAGGCGTACCGGCGGCGGGACCTGCTCCCGCGGCTCGAGTACTTCACCGACGTCGCCCCCGGCCTGGAGAACCTGCTGGTCGAAGCGGGGTATGCGCTCGAACGACGGGTCGCGCTGATGACCTGCACGCCGGCCGGGTTCACCGATCACCTCGCACCGAGCGGGTACGCCATCCGCGAACCGGAGTCCGGCGACGACTACCGGCGGATGCGCTCGGCGCAGAACCGCGCGTACGGCGAACCGGCGGAAGTCACCGAGGACGAGACCGAAAGGGCGAAGCAGAGCAAGGCGGCGGGCGTCACCTCGGCGCTCGCCGAGGACCTGGTCACCGGGGAGGTCGTCGGCGGCGGGGTCGCCCTCGAAATCGTCGACGGCACCACGGAGATCGCCGGCATCGGCGTGCTCGACACCCATCGCGGACGCGGGCTCGCCGCCGCGCTCACGGCGTTCCTGACCAGGGACGCGTTCGCGAAGGGTGCGCACACCGCGTTCCTGACCCCGGGGGACGCCGGGATCGGACGCATCTACGCCCGCGTCGGCTACCGACCGGCCGGGGAGTGCGTGCACCTGTCGCTGCGCTAATCGTCGAAGCGGCCGGAGCGGCCACGTTTCACGTCGCTCCGGCGCTTCTTCGACGCCAGGCGACGCTCCTTCGAACCGCGGGACGGCTTCGTGGGGCGTCGCTTGGCCGGCGGCGGGGCCGACGCGTCGAGCAGCAGGTTCGCCAGCCGGCCTCGCGCCGCTTCGCGGTTCTGCAGCTGGGAGCGGTGTTCGCTCGCGGCGATCGTGAGGACGCCGTCGACCAGCCGCGAGCCGAGCCCGGTCAGTACCCGGTCACGCAGGTGCTCGGGGATCGACGGCGACGCGGCGACGTCGAAGGACAGCTCCACTCGCGAGTCCGTGGTGTTCACGCCCTGCCCGCCCGGACCGGACGACCGCGAAAAGCGCTCGCTCAACTCGGCTCCCGGGATCACGAACCGGGAGCCGACCACCACGTCTTCGGCTGCCACACACTCCAGTGTGACAGCCCGATCAAGTGCGTTTCAGAACCGCGGGTGGTCACCCGAGAGCACCGCGCGCGGGCCGTCGACGTCGCCGGCGGGCTGGACGTCGCCCAGCACCCACGCCGGGACGTGCCGCGCGGTGAGCATGGCCAGCGCCCGGTCGACGTCCTCGGCGCCGACGATCGCGACCATGCCGACGCCCATGTTGAACGTCTTCTCCAGCTCGGCCCGCTCGACCTTGCCGCGCTGGCCGATCAGCGCGAACACCGGCGCCGGGGTCCAGGTGCCGCGGTCGAGCCGGGCGACCAGGCCGCGCGGCATGACGCGGGCCAGGTTGGCCTCCAGGCCACCCCCGGTGATGTGCGCGAACGTCCGGACCTCGGTCTCGGCGGCCAGCGCCAGGCAGTCCTTCGCGTAGATCCGCGTCGGCTCCAGCATCTCCTCGCCGAGGGTGCGGCCGAACTCCTCGACGTGTCCGTCGAGCGGCATCCGGGCGATGTCCAGCAGCACGTGCCGAGCCAGGGAGTACCCGTTCGAGTGCAATCCCGACGAGCCGAGGGCCAGCACGACGTCACCCGGACGGACCTTTTCCGGCGAGAGCAGCTGGGACGCCTCGACGACGCCGACGCCGGTGGCCGACATGTCGTAGTCGTGCTCGCCCATCAGCCCCGGGTGCTCCGCGGTCTCGCCGCCGAGCAGGGCGCAGCCCGCCTTGACGCAGCCCTCGGCGATGCCGCCGACCAGCGCGGCGATCTTCTCCGGGTGCACCTTGCCGACGGCGATGTAGTCCTGCAGGAACAGCGGCTCGGCACCGGTCACGACCAGGTCGTCGACCACCATGGCGACCAGGTCGATGCCGACCGTGTCGTGCTTGTCGAGCGCCTGCGCGACCGCGATCTTGGTGCCGACGCCGTCGGTCGAGGACGCGAGCACCGGCTCCTTCCACTTGTCGAGCTTCAGGGAGAAGAGCCCGGCGAAACCGCCGACACCACCCATGACCTCGGGCCGCGTCGCCCGCTCGGCGTGCGGCTTGAGCAGCTCGACGGCTTCATCGCCGGCGTCGATGCTGACGCCGGCCGCGGCGTACGTGGCGCTCGTGGACTCGCTCACGGTGGACGGACTCCCTACTGGAAGGAACTCAGGGACGCCGGACGGCGTCTTCGGCACCGTACCCGGCGGGGCTGACGGGGGTCGCCGCGCCATTGACCGCGTCGAGGCTTTCGAGCAGGTGTTTCCCGATCAACGCGTCCTCCGGGAGCGGGATCGGGTACTCGCCCGAGAAGCACGCCGTGCACAGCCGCGACTTCGGCTGTTCCGCGGCCGCGACCAGGCCGTCCAGGGAAATGTAACCCAGGGAGTCGGCTCCGATCGAGCGCCGGATGCCGTCGAGGTCGACGCCGTTCGCGACCAGCTCGGCCCGCGAGGCGAAGTCGATGCCGTAGAAGCACGGCCAGCGCACGGGCGGTGACGCGATCCGGACGTGCACCTCGAGCGCGCCGGCCTCCCGCAGCATCCGGACCAGCGCGCGCTGGGTGTTGCCGCGGACGATCGAGTCGTCGACCACGACCAGGCGCTTGCCGCGGATGACGTCGCGCAGCGGGTTCAGCTTGAGCCGGATGCCCAGCTGGCGGATGGTCTGCGACGGCTGGATGAAGGTGCGCCCGACGTAGGCGTTCTTCACCAGGCCGGTGCCGTAGGGGATGCCGGAGCCCTGCGCGTACCCGATCGCGGCCGGCGTGCCCGACTCCGGCACCGGCATCACGAGGTCGGCCTCGACCGGCTGCTCGGCGGCCAGGCGGCGGCCGATCTCGACGCGGGTGGCGTGCACGCCGCGGCCGGCGATCGTGGTGTCGGGGCGGGCGAGGTAGACGTACTCGAAGACGCAGCCCTTGGGGTCCGGGTTCGCGAACCGCGACGAGCGCAGGCCCTCGGCGTCGATGGCGATCAGCTCGCCGGGCTCGACCTCGCGGACGAACGACGCGCCGACGATGTCGAGGCCCGCAGTCTCGCTCGAGACGACCCAGCCGCGTTCGAGCCTGCCGAGCACCAGCGGGTGCACGCCGTGCGGGTCACGCGCCGCGTAGAGCGTGTTCTCGTCGGAGAACACCAGGCAGAAGGCGCCCTTCAGGGTGGGCAGCAGATCCATCGCGGCGGCTTCGATGCCCTTGTCGGCGGCGCTCGCGGCGAGCAGCCCGCAGATGAGGTCGGAGTCGCTGGACGAGCCGGTCAGGCCCGCGTGCGGCTTGAGGCCGGCGGCGATGGTGCGTTCGCGCAGCTCCGCCGTGTTGACGAGGTTGCCGTTGTGGGCGAAGGACAGGCCGCTGCCGGTCTCGGTGGTGCGGAAGATCGGCTGGGCGTTCTCCCAGATGGTCGCGCCGGTGGTCGAGTACCGGCAGTGCCCGACGGCGATGTGGCCCTGCAGCGACTGCAGGATCTGCTCGTCGAACACCTGGCTGACCAGGCCGAGGTCCTTGAAGACCACGATCTGCGAGCCGTCGGAGACGGAGATGCCGGCGGCCTCCTGGCCCCGGTGCTGCAGGGCGTAGAGGCCGTAGTAGGTCAGCTTCGCGACTTCTTCCCCGGGAGCCCAGACGCCGAAGACGCCGCACTCCTCACGGGGTTCCGGTTCGGGCTGGTCGGACTCGAGCTGCGGGTCGGAAACCACCGAGGAGCTCCTGGGAAGACGTGGTCAGGCCGCTTCAAGTGTAGACGGTCCGGTCATGAGCCAGGCCCCGCCCGACGTGGCACTGACCACTTCGGACGGGGCCCGCAAGTCTTCCCCTCTAGCACGCATCCGGCAGCGACAGGATCTCCGTGAGGACCTGTGCGCCTTCGCCGCGGCGGCGCCACAGCCAGCGCTCGGGCTCCAGGATGTTCTCTTCGGTGCCGGGCATCCGGGTCGCCACGACGTCGTCCTCGGCGTTGAGCCGGACCACGTCCACCACGTCGTCGTGCACCCGCACGCCGACGACGGCGAGGACTTCGCCGTGCTCGTCGGCGGGGTGCACGAACTGGTAGCCGCGAGCCACCAGTTCCTGCAGTCCGGTTTCGATGTCGAAGGCGGTGGCGACGGCCTCAGCCGAGGACATCGTCGAATTCACCGTCCTTCGCTCCCGCCAGGAAGGCCGCCATCTCCGCGCGCGTGTAGACGAGCGCCGGGCCGGCGGGGAACCGCGAGTTGCGCATCGCGATCTCACCGTTCGCCAGCGGTGCCACTTCGACGCAGTTGCCCACCGCGCCGCTGTAGCTCGCCTTGCGCCACTGGGCGCCGGAGAGCCGATCGGCCGGGATGCCGTTCTCGAATCGCTCAGCCATGGTCCCACCTCTCGATGCGGAAGATCTTCCGGGGCTATGCATATGCATGTGCATTTGCCCGCGTACCCGAGGCTAGCACGTGTGGCTGCAACGGTAAATGCACGTGCAGAATTTCTTGCAAAGTTCTCGGAGGGTAAAGAATCACGACGCCGTGGTTAACCTATCGGGTGATAGACACCTGCACGATTGGACCAATAACTACGGCGAGTTACCGCTCACCGGGGCACAGCGAAGCCGTCGAATCCAAGGCGAGGACCAGGACTTACTAGATCTCCTGCCGGCGCTTCGCGAGCAGAGTCCGGCTCCGCTCCGGCGTCTCCGCGTCGACCGCGAGCATGTCGAGCGCCCGGCTGTACTTTTCGATCTCTTCGCGTTTCTCGATGTAGTGCGCGCCGGTGAGGTACTCGACGTACGCAATGTTCGGCAGTTCCGGCTCACCGAACCGCAACAGCGAAAAGGCGTGTTCCGCGGACAACCCGCTGCGCGAATACGGCAGCACCTGGACCGACACGTGCGGCAGCGCGCTCATCTCGAGCAGGTATTCGATCTGCTGTTTGAGAACCTTCACGCCACCGATCGGGCGATACAGCACCGACTCGTCGAGCACCATCCACACGCGCGGCGCGTCCGGCCTGCTGAACATCTTCTGCCGGCGCATCCGCAGCGCGACGAGCTGGTCGACGCGCTCGTCGGCCATCTCCGGACGACCGTGGCTGAAGATCGCCCGCGCGTACGGCTCGATCTGCAGCAGGCCCGACACGTAGATCGGCTCCCAGATCTGGATGCGCGCGGCGGCTTCTTCGAGGCCGACGAGGTCGGTGAACCAGTTCGGCATGGTGTCGCCGAAGCGCCGCCACCAGCCTGGCTCGTTCGACTGCTTGACCATGTCGAGGAACGTCTGGCGCTCCGTCGCGTCCTCGACGCCGTACATCGTCAGCAGGTCGGTGACGTCGCGTTCCTTGAACCCCACCCGGCCCAGCTCGAGGCGGCTGATCTTGGATTCCGACCCGCGGATGTTGTAGCCGGCCTGCTGGCGGGTGATGCCCGCCTCCTCGCGGAGGCGGCGCAGCTGTGAGCCCAGGATCATCCGCCGCGCCGTCGGGCCGATGTTCTGTTCGCCACCGGCCGCGTTCACCGCGTTCATTCCCGGACCTTCCGCACTCATATCACCAGGGGGTTCTAACCCGACTACCGAAAGTACACGTTAACCCGTCCTGCGCAAAGGGGTGACCCGGTTTACCGCGTGCGCGCACCGTCCTACTGTACGTAGAGCACGAGACTTTCGACACAGAACTTGCGAGGTTCAAAATGCCCGACGCCGCGACCCGGACCGAACGAGTTCCCGTGGGGGTCGACCCGACCCGAGCGAGCATCGCGCGCGTGTACGACGCCTTCCTGCTCGGGAAGGACAACTACGAGATCGACCGGGAGGTCCTGCACAAGGTGCAGAAGGCCGCCCCGGAGGCCCAGGACCTGGCGTTCGAAAACCGGGGTTTCCTCATCCGCGCGTGCCGTTTCCTCGCGAGCCAGACGGGCATCACCCAGTTCCTCGACTGCGGCTCCGGCCTGCCGACCGCCGAGAACACCCACCAGGTCGTCCAGCGGATCAACCCGGAGATCCGGGTCGTCTACATCGACAACGACCCGGTCGTGCTCGCCCACGGCCGCGCCCTGCTCGAAGAGAACGACAACACCCACTTCGTCGCCGAGGACATCTTCGAGCCGCAGCGGATCCTCCAGAACGAGGTCGTCCGGCAGCACATCGACTTCTCGCAGCCGGTCGCGTTCCTCCAGCTCGGCACGCTGCACCACTACAACGGCGCGCACGAACGGCCGGCCGAGATCATGAAGGAGTACATCGACGCGCTGCCGTCGGGCTCGTTCGTGGCGATCTCGCACTTCTTCGACCCGGAGGACGAAGACTCCGCGACGGCCCGCCGCATGGAGGACTTCTTCCTCCACAGCCCGATGGGCTCCGGCACCTTCCGCACCCAGAAGGAGATCGAAGACCTGTTCCCCGGTCTCGACATGGTGCCCCCGGGCGTGGTCCGGTGCGCCGACTGGTGGCCGGACGGCCCGCGGCTCAAGGAGCTCAACGTCGCCCAGCGGACCATCGCCGGCGGAATCGGCCGCAAGCCGTAACCCGGGCTCCCGTCCGTCAGAGCCGGACGAGGGGGAGCCAATGGGAAAGGTCGGCCCGGGTGCCCGACGCGGACACCCGGCCGTCCGCCACCGCCGTGGTCCAGTCCAGTCGCCCGGTGGCCAGTTCGAGCCACGTCCGCGGGTCGGTCTCGATCACGTTCGGCGGGGTGCCCCGCGTGTGCCGCGGCCCCTCGACGCACTGCACCGCCGCGAACGGCGGCACCCGCACCTCGACCGTCCGGCCCGGCGCGTCCGCCGCCAGCGCGCGCAGGGAGAGCCGGACCGCCGAGGCCAGTTCCGCGCGCGCAGGATCGGGCGCATCGCCCTGCAACCACGGGGAAATCGCCAGCACCGCCGCACGTAACTGTCCGGGGTCGACCGAACGCGAAGAGGCCATGGGCAAACAGTAGAGTGGCGCACCAAGACTTGGCAGGCACACCCGAGAACGTGGGGATGACGATGGCGCAGCGGGACGAGGCGGATCGGATGGTTTCGCAGCAGCCCACCGGAAGCGGAGCCGATCGCCCCGGCAAGCAGGGCAAACACAACCGGGGTGCGCGGCGCGAAGGCCAGCAGGCGCGGCGCTCCGGCAAGCACGGTACCCCCGAGATCACCGCGGAGATGCGGGAGAACGCCCGCGCCAACCCGAACAGCTGGCTCTACGTCATCGACGAGGCCTTCGACCCGAACGGCCCGGTGCCGTCGTGGGCCGTCGTCGGCGCCTACCCGGTGAACGCCGACGGCGAGGTCGTCGCCGACTTCCACCCCAACGACCGCTACCGCCCCTCGCCCAAGGCGCTCGGCTTCCCGGAACCGGCGAACGACCTCGAGCAGCTGCTGCAGCTCGTCCGCACCGAGCACCGGCCGCCGTCGGACCTGCCGAAGATCGTCCTCGACTCGACGTTGTACGTCTACGCGATGTCGCCGGTGCAGCGGACCGTCATCGGCTTCCACAACACCGACGGCCGGGTCATGGTGCCCGCCTACACCCGCAAGTCGCTGGTGCCGCGCGAGTGGCCGCACGCGCGTGCCGTGCTCGGCCGGGACATCGTCGGCCTGCTCGGCGGGCACCCCGTCGCGATCAACCCGCACGACCTCATCACGGCCGTCGTGCCGGCGGAGCACCTGCTGAAGGCCATCGCCGACGAACAGCGCTGACCTGCGGTTTTCACTCCACTGAGTGACCATCCGAGTAGCCGATGCGGCGACGCGGGTGCATCGTGAGGCTGAAGAAGTCTCACGAGATCGGTGGGGAGCCAGAGGGTGAAACGTCAGTCGCTGCCCTTCGCCGCCGTCCTCGCCGCCGCGCTCCTCGTGGCCGGGCAGGCGCCGGCGAAGGCCCTCGACGTCTACGCCGGCGCCGAAGACCACTACGCGGGTTCGCAGATCGCCAAGGTCGAAGGCGTCGACGCGGTGCCCAGCGTGCTGTACGGGGGCAGTGACCAGCAGCTCGGGCACGACGTCAGCGGGCACCAGGGGCCGGTCGACTGGCCCGGCGCGGCGGGGGCGGGCGCCAAGTTCGTCTACGTCAAGGCGACCGAGGGCACCGGCTTCGTCAACCCGCAGTTCGCGCAGCAGTACAACGGCTCGTACAACGCCGGCCTGATCCGCGGCGCCTACCACTTCGCACGGCCGGACGTCTCCGACGGCGCGCCGCAGGCGCGGTACTTCCTCGCCCACGGCGGTGGCTGGTCGGCCGACGGCAAGACCCTGCCGGGCGCGCTCGACGCGGAGTACAACCCGTACGGCGAGACCTGCTACGGCAAGGACGCGGCGGGCATGGTCGCCTGGATCCGCGACTTCTCCGACACCTACCGCGCGGCGACCGGCCGGTTCCCGGCGATCTACACGTCGACGAGCTGGTGGAAGCGGTGCACCGCCAACAACGGCGGCTTCGGCGGCAACCCGCTCTGGATCGCGCGCTACAACACCTTCATCGGCGAGCTGCCGTCCGGCTGGAGCGTGCACACGATCTGGCAGTTCGCCGACCGCGGCACCCTGCCCGGCGACCAGAACTGGTTCAACGGCGGCGCCGACCGGCTGCTCGCCTTGGCCCTCGGCTGACCCGCGCATCAGTAATAAGTGTTAACCACTGACCAATTGAAGATCGAATACCCGAGAAAATCACCCACACGTATACCCAATTTCACGGAACTGAGTGACAAACGCCACTTCGTCCTCAACAATCGTGCGCGAGCGGCTACCTGCAGTAAGCCGCTCTCCGCGAGGGTATCCGTGAAGGGATTCCATGATGTCCACATCCCGAAGAGGGCGGCTCCGCGCTGCCCTGGTCGTCCCGGCCACGCTGCTCCTGCTCGGCGGCACGGCACAGGCGACGACGTTCTCCCCCGAGGTCGACCCGGTGGCCGCGATCAACGCGGACATCGCGCAGCACAACCACGAGCTGGGGTCGCAGATCCGGCGCGTCGAAGGTGACACGTCGACGCCGGAAACACGGCAGGCGGCGCAGCAGCCGCAGCCGGCGCAGGCCATCCCGAACCAGGTGCTGGCCACGGTGGCCGGCATGGACGTCGCCAGCTACCAGGGCAACGTCGACTGGGCGAGCTGGTGGAACCAGGGCAAGCGGTTCGTCTGGACCAAGGCCACGGAGAGCACCAACTACACCAACCCGTACTTCGCGCAGCAGTACAACGGCTCCTACAACCAGGGCTTCATCCGCGGCGCCTACCACTTCGCCACCCCGAACACCTCGAGCGGCGCGGCCCAGGCCCGGTACTTCGTCGCCCACGGCGGCGGCTGGTCGAAGGACGGCAGGACGCTGCCCGGTGCGCTGGACATGGAGTACAACCCGTACGGCGCGACCTGCTACGGGCTGAGCAAAGCGGCGATGACGTCGTGGATCCTCGACTTCCACGACACCTACCACTCCCTGACCGGGCGCTGGCCGGTGATCTACACGTCGACGAGCTGGTGGGGCAGCTGCGTGAGCGGTGACTTCTCCAGCACGGCTCCGCTGTGGGTCGCGCGGTACTCGTCGTCGGTCGGCACCCTGCCTTACAACTGGGGTTTCTACACGGTCTGGCAGTACACCTCGAGCCCGCTCGACCAGGACACCTTCAACGGTGCCTACGACCGGCTCCAGGCGCTCGCCACCGGCTGAGCCGCACCCGTCCGCTCAGCTGCCCGGCTCCGGTCCGCGACGACTTCGCATCGTCGCGGGCCGCGAGCCGGTTTCATGCCGTACCGTCCGAGCTTGCAGAACTGCCGCTGCCACGTCCGGGGGAACCCCACCCGCCTGCCGGACGTCTGAAGCGCACTGGCACCCGAGCGCCCGGAAGGCATGAAAGATGACGTACCCGCCTCAGCCGGGTCAGCCCGGTCAGCCCGACCCGTACGGAAGGCAGCCGCAGTCCGGCGGCTTCCCGCAGCAAGGCGGGTGGGACCCGAACCAGCAGCAGCAGCCGTACCCGACGCAGCAGTACCCGCAGGGTTGGGACCCGAGCCAGCAGGGGTACGCGCCGCCTTCCGGCGGGTTCCCGGCGAACCCACAGCCGACCTGGGGAGATCCCCACACGCAGCAGCAGGCGTGGGGTGATCCTCAGCAGCAGGCGTGGGCGGATCCGAACGCACAGCAGTCGGCCTGGGCGGATCCCAACGCGCAGCAGTACGGCCAGCAGGCGTGGACCCCGAACGCGGGCGGCCAGGTGTCCGGCTGGGACCCGGCGACCGGTGGCTACGCGCAGGGTTTCGGCGGGCCGCCGGCGCCGCCGAAGAAGAGCCGGACCGGGATGTGGATCGCCGTCGGCGCCGCGGTGGTCGTCGTGCTCGCCCTGGTGGGTGTCACGGGTTTCGTCACGCCCGGGTTCTTCCTGTCGAAGGAGGACAACACCGCCGCGGCCCCGCAGTCGAGCACGTCCGCGAAGCCGTCGGCGCCGAAGACGACCCCCAAGAAGACCACCGCGCCGACGACGAAGCCGTCGACGTCCGACGGCGGCGGCAGCGGCTCGGACGCCAAGGCCGTGCTGCAGAGCTTCATCACGAAGCTCAACGCGGGCGACAACGAGGGCGCGGTCGCGCTGGGCTGCGCCGACTCGAAGCGGCTGCTCGACTCGTGGCTCCGGACGTTCCTCAAGCCGCCGCTGCAGTTGCAGCTCGGCGAGGTGCCGGACGACGAGTACCTGGTCGAGGGCGAGGTCACCGGGACGTCGGCCGGCAAGCCGGTCAAGGGCACGCTGAGCGCGACGAACTTCGACGACAAGGGTTTCTGCATCAGCACCATGCTGGTTTCCTGAGCCGGTGAAGCTGTGGCGATCACCGCTGGCGTGGACGTTCCTGGCGTCGGTGGCGCTGTTGCTCGGGGTCGGCGGCTGGCTGCTGACCGACCCCGCCACGAGCCGCAGTGACGCGCTGAAGACGGGCGGCCTGGCGGGCGGCGCGATCGTGGCGCTGTACGCGCTGTGGCTGAACGACCGGCGGCGGCAGGTCGAGGAACGGCGCCAGGAAATCGAGCGGCAACGGCACGAACTGGAGTCGCAGCGCGCGGAACAGGACCGCGAGCGGGTCGCGGACGAGCGGTTCGCGAAGGCCGTGGAGTTGCTGGGGCACGCGGCCGACCAGGTGCGGGTGGGGGCGTTGCACGCGCTGGCGGGCCTGGCGCGCAGCCGGCCGGAGTACACGCAGACGGTGCTGGACGTGCTGTGTTCGTATTTGCGGCGGCCGTTCCAGCACCCGCGGTACAAGGACGCCTCGGAGCAGGAAGGTCCGGACGAAGAGCGGGAGCTGACGGTCCGGCTCACGGCGCAACGCCTGGTGGTGGGATTGCTGCCGTTGGCGTCCGACGCGTCGGCGGAGTCGTTCAACCTGGACCTGACGGGCGCGACGCTGGAGTATTTCGACTTGTCGAAGCGCCGGATCGGCGACCTCTGGCTCCGCTATGCGAGCCTCTACAGCAGCACGAACCTCAGCGGAGCGGTGTTCACGGGCAAGGCGTACTTCACGGGCGCAGGCACGGGATCCGGCAGGCTGATCGGGATGTTCCGCTGCAAGGGAGCCCGGTTCGAAGGCCACGCGTGGTTCAGCGGCACCGGTTTCGCCGAGCTGGCAGACTTCACGAACACGACGTTCGCGGGGCCGACCACGTTCAAGGACGCGAAGTTCGCGCGGGACGCGGATTTCCAGGGTGTGAAGGTGCTCGATTCGCTGGACCTGCGGCGGGCGAGTTTCAGTGGCCAGACGGACCTGCGGTTCGCTGCCTTGCCGGACGCGGTTTCGCTGTACAACACGCGAGTGCGGGCGGAGAAGGAGATCCGGTTGCCGGCGGGCTGGGATGTCGAGGAACTGCGGGACGGGGACGCTCGGATCGTTGCCAAGGCGGGTTGAGCGGCAGCCCCCGCTATTCCGAGGCCGGGTTCGGGCAAAGTCGTGGCGCCGTTTTCCGGTGCCGAGCCGTCGTAAACCGCACGCTGAGGCATGACCGGCGGCCCCCACCCAGACCTCCCCGCAACCCCGATACGAAGCCAGAACACGGACGGCAGTGCCGGGTCAAGGCACGCTTTCCCGCCTTGACGCGGTACCGCCGGCCGTAGTCACAATTCCGGCTTCGGGGTGGTGGGGCCCTGAGCGCCACCACGGAACACCGCAGCAGCGATCGGCCATGCCGGAACCCCCCGCCATTCCTAGCCAGGGACTCTGGCAAAGTCGCTTTCAGATGCCTCACCGGCGTGAACGGCAACGCCGAGGCATGACTTGCACACCACCCAGACCCTCCGCGCCGCCCCGATACGAAGCCAGAACACGGACGGTAGTGCCGGGTCAAGGCACGCTTTCCCGCCTTGACCCGGTACCGCCGGCCGTAGTCACTGCGGCTTCGGGGCGGTGGGGCCCTGACCGCCACCACGGAACACCGCAGCAGCGATCGGCTTTGCCGGAGGCCCCCGCCATTCCTAGCCAGGGTCCGGCAAAGTCGCTTTCAGATGCCTCACCGGCGTGAACGGCAACGCCGAGGCATGACTTGCACACCACCCAGACCCCTCCCCGCAACCCCGATACGAAGCCAGAACACGGACGGTAGTGCCGGGTCAAGGCACGCTTTCCCGCCTTGACGCGGTGCTACCGGCCGTAGTCACAATTCCGGCTTCGGGGTGGTGGCTTTAGGGAGCTGCGAGCGCCGGCCACTGTCGCGAACCCTCGCGAGGCGGGCCGGTGATGGGTTCAGCAGTGGTCCGATGTCGTGAACGACTCGTTCAAGACGTCGGACGACAGGAAAGAGTCCTTCACGACATCGCGAACCCCGTCTCCGGCGGACGACCTTGCCGGAGCCCCCGCCACTCCCAGGGGGGCGTCCCCGGGTCCAGTCTACCGGTGGGGTGGGCCAGAAAACCTGAAATCGCCTCCGCGGCCCCGACTTGTCCACAAGCGAGCCCGCTTGTGGACAAGTCGGGTTCGCGGGTCAGTCGAACAGCGCCGGGAGGGTACCCTCCCAGGCTTCGCGCAGCTCGTCGAGCGTGAACTCCGTGATGCCCTGCAGCTCGAGCGTGCCCGACTCCGGGTCCACCACGCCCGTCTTGCGCCACGGCAGGCCGCGGGCCGTGCACATCTCCGTGAAGCGGAGCTCTTCCGTGCGCGGGACCGCCACCAGCACCCGGCCCGCCGACTCGGAGAACAGCTGGACGAACGGGTCCTGGTCGCCGTCCAGGAACACGCGGGCACCGCACTGTCCGATGAGGACAGTCTCGACCAGTGTCTGGATCAGGCCGCCGTCCGACAGGTCGTGGGCCGCCGAGATCATGCCGTCGCGGGAACCCGCCACCAGGATCTCCGCCAGCAGCTTCTCGCGGGCCAGGTCCACGCGCGGGGGGACGCCGCCGAGGTGGCCGTGGAGCTCGCGAGCCCAGGCCGAGCCGTCCAGCTCGTCGTGCGTTTCGCCCAGCAGCAGCAGGGTTTCGCCCGCCTCCGCGCCGATGCCCGTCGGGATGCGGCGGGTGACGTCGTCGATCACGCCCAGCACGCCGATCACCGGCGTCGGGAGGATCGCCGTGTCACCCGTCTGGTTGAAGAAGCTCACGTTGCCACCCGTGACCGGGATGCCCAGCTCGACGCAGCCGTCCGCGAGGCCGTGGACCGCCTGCTCGAACTGCCACATCACGCCCGGATCCGTGGGGGCGCCGAAGTTGAGGCAGTCAGACACCGCCACCGGCGTCGCGCCGCCCGTGGCCACGTTGCGGTACGCCTCCGCCAGCGCCAGCTGCGCGCCGCGGTACGGGTCCAGGTACACGAACTTGCTGTTGCAGTCCGTCGCCACCGAGACGCCGCGGCCGGTCGACTCGTCGATCCGGATCATGCCCGAGTCCGACGGCTGGGCCAGCACCGAGTTCCCGCGCACGTACCGGTCGTACTGCGACGTCACCCATTCCTTCGACGCCTGGTTCGGCGACGAAATCAGCTTGAGGACGTCCGCGCGCAGTTCGTCCGGAGTGGACGGACGCGGCAGCTTCGAAGAGGTGTCCGCGATCAGAGCGTCCTGAGTGGACGGACGCTCGATCGGCCGGTCGTACACCGGGCCCTGGTGGGCGACCGTGTGCGCCGGGATGTCGACGACGACCTCGTCGTGCCAGGTGATGACCAGGTGCTCGCCGTCGGTGACCTCGCCGATGTCGGTCGCGATGACGTCCCACTTGCGGCACACCGCCATGAACGCCTCGACGTTCTCCGGCGAGACGACCGCGCACATGCGCTCCTGCGACTCGCTCGAGAGCACCTCCGCGGGCGTCATCCCGGTGGCGCGCAACGGAACCCGGTCGAGGTAGATGTGCATGCCGCCGTCACCGGCCGCCGCCAGCTCCGACGTCGCGCAGGACAGCCCGGCGCCGCCGAGGTCCTGGATGCCGACGACGAGCTTCTGCGCGAACAGCTCGAGGCAGCACTCGATGAGCACCTTCTCGGTGAACGGGTCGCCCACCTGCACGCTCGGCAGCTTCTTGCGGCCCGACGCCGACTCGTCACCCGAAAAGGTGTCACTCGCGAGGACGGAAACGCCGCCGATGCCGTCGAGGCCGGTGCGGGCGCCGAACAGGATGATCTTGTTGCCGGTGCCGGACGCGAACGCCAGGTGCAGGTCCTCGACGCGCATCGCGCCGACGCACAGCGCGTTGACGAGCGGGTTGCCCGAGTACGAGGGGTCGAAGACGAGCTCGCCACCGATGTTCGGCAGGCCGAGGCAGTTGCCGTAGCCGCCGACGCCGGCGACGACGCCGGGCAGCACGCGCTTGGTGTCGGGGGCGTCGGCCGGGCCGAAGCGCAGTGCGTCGGCGACCGCCAGCGGCCGCGCGCCCATCGCCATGATGTCGCGGACGATGCCGCCGACGCCGGTCGCGGCGCCCTGGTACGGCTCCACATAGGACGGGTGGTTGTGGCTCTCCACCTTGAAGGTGACCGCCCAGCCCTCGCCGATGTCGACGACGCCCGCGTTCTCGCCGATGCCGGCCAGCATCTTGGCCTTCATCTCGTCGGTGGCGGTCTCCCCGAAGTAGCGCAGGTGCTTCTTCGAGGACTTGTAGGAGCAGTGCTCGCTCCACATCACCGAGTACATGGCCAGCTCGGCGTCGGTGGGCCGGCGGCCGAGGATCTCCCGGATGCGGGCGTACTCGTCGTCGGCGAGCCCGAGCTCGCGATACGGCTGGGTGTGGTCCGGGGTCGCCCCGGCCCGCTCGGTGGTGTCAACGGTGCTGGTCACGGTGTCCGTGTCAGGGTTCGCCACGGCCGCCAGGATACGTGCCGGGCCCGGACGCCCCGGACGGTGGGCCGTCGAAATCGGACGGCCCGCGGCCGGTGTGACCGAGCCGACATCCGGCGCCCCGGTGAGGGCCGGGACCAGTGGGCGCCCTTGGGGACAACTCGGGTGCGACGACCCGGAATTGTCGGTCCCCGCGAGTAGCGTTGAAACCGGGGGTCCCCCTCGAGCGGCAGGGGCGCCACGGGTGGCAGCGAGGCGACGACGGCGGGGCTCGGGTGAGGGCGGCGGCCGGAAAATCGGTCGCCTTCGGCTGGTCGGCGGCTTACCGTCGGGAATCGTGCTTTCCGCCACGTATCCCTTTCCGCCGCTGCGGCTGCCCGCTCGGCCGAGCGCGAGCCGCTTCCTGCTCGCCGTGTTCCGGGCCCGGCTGGGCACCGTTCTCGGCGCGGCCGCGATCGGTGTCGTCTGGGCGCTGCCCGGTGCGCTCGTGCCGCTGGTGGTCGGCCAGGGCATCGGTGCCATCAGCGCGCACGACGGTGCCGCCGTCGGGCGGTGGGCGCTGGCCGCCGCGCTGCTCGGGGTCGTTCAGGCGCTGACCGGGACCTGGCTGCACTTCCTCAACTACGGCTTGTGGCTGCACGGCGCCGGCTCGACGCAGCGCGCGGTTTCGGCGCACACCACTCGCGTCGGCGCCGGCCTGCGTGAGCAGACGACCACCGGCAACCTCGTCGCGATCAGCACCACCGACATCAACCACGTCGGCAACACCGTCGAGGTGACCAGCCGGGCGTTCGGTTCGCTGATGGCGTTCGTCGCGGTCGCGGTGTGGCTGATCTCGACGTCGCCGCTGCTCGGCGTGGTCGCGCTGGTCGGCGTGCCGGTCGCGGTGCTGGGCATCGGGCCGCTGCTGGCGCCGCTGCAGAAGCGCAAGGCGAAGCAGCGCGAGAAGCGCGGAGACGTCAACGCGCTCGGCGCCGACATCGTGTCCGGCCTGCGGATCCTGCGCGGCATCGGGGGCGAGCGGCGGTTCTTCGCCCGCTTCCGCGACACGAGCCAGCGGGTGCGGCGGGCCGGCATCGAGGTCGGCAAGGCCGAGTCGTGGCTGGCCGCGGCGGAGATCGCGCTGCCCGGCCTGGTCACCGTGGTGATCACCTGGCTGGGCGCGCGGCTGGCCGTGTCCGGCGAGATCGGGGTCGGGCAGCTGGTGAGCTTCTACGGCGTTTCGGCGTTCCTGATCTGGCCGGTCACCTCGGCGACCGAAGCGGTCGGCACGATGACGTCCGGGCTGGTCGCGGCTCGGAAGGTCGTCGCGCTGCTGGCCATCCGCCCGAAGCTGGCGGACCCGGAGTCGCCGGTGCCGCTGCCCGAAGGGCCGCTGGAGCTGGTGGACACCGAGTCCGGCGTCCGCGTCGCGGCCGGGCGGCTGACGGTCGTCGACTTCGGCGCCGACGGGGAAGCGGTCGCCGACCGGCTGGCCCGGTTCGCCGACCCGGCCGAGGGCGAAGACGTGCTGGTCGGCGGGGTCCGGGCGGACCAGGTCGCGCTCGCGGAGCTGCGGCAGCGGGTCGTCTACGCGCACAACCAGGACATCTGGTTCTCGGGCGTGCTGCGCGAGCAGCTGGCGCCGGCGCGGCCGAGCGGCGTGGACATCGCCGAAGCGCTGTACGCGGCCGACGCCGACGACATCGTCGAGGCGCTGCCCGAGGGCGTCGACGAGGTGATCGGCGAGCGCGGACGCGAGGTGTCCGGCGGTCAGCGGCAGCGGCTGAACCTGGCCCGCGCGCTGGCCACCGACGCGGACGTCCTGGTCCTGGACGAGCCGACGTCGGCGGTCGACGCGCACACGGA
This sequence comes from Amycolatopsis sp. NPDC021455, assembly GCF_040640995.1. Taxonomy (NCBI): domain Bacteria; kingdom Bacillati; phylum Actinomycetota; class Actinomycetes; order Pseudonocardiales; family Pseudonocardiaceae; genus Amycolatopsis; species Amycolatopsis sp. NPDC021455. The sequence continues at coordinate 206,501 of NZ_JBFACT010000008.1, forward strand.
GGCACGCATCACCGAACGCGTCGCCGCGCTGCGGCGCGGCAAGACGACGGTGGTGTTCAGCCAGAGTCCCTTGTGGACACATGTGGCGGACGAAGTCTTCACGGCGAAGGTAGTGACGGTATGAAACGGCTTCCCACGGCGTCCCGGCGGGACGTCCGCCGCTGGGCGCTGAAGACGGCGGTGAGTCACCGACGCGAGTTCACGCTGCTGCTGGGTTCGCTGGCCGTGGCCACGCTGATCGGGCTGGCCGGGCCGCAGCTGCTCGGTGCGCTCGTCGACGACGTCGCGGCCGGCACGACGACGGCGCACGTCGACGTGCTGGCGGTGGCGTTCGTCGCGATCCTGGTGCTGCAGGCGCTGGCGCGGAAGGTCGCGCGGATGCGCGGCGCGGTGTTCGGCGAACTGGTGCTGGCCAAGACCCGCGAGGAGTTCGTCGGGACGGCGCTGCAGCTGCCGCTCGGCACCGTCGAGGCCGCCGGCACCGGTGACCTGCTGAGCCGGGCCACCACCGACCTCGGCCGGATCGACCACGCGGCGCGGTTCGCGGCGCCGGAGATCCTGGTCGCAGCGGTGACCGTGGTGTTCACGGTCGTCGCGATGGTGCTGACGTCGCCGCTGCTGGCGCTGGGCCTGCTGGTCGCGGTGCCGCTGCTGGTGCCGGTCAACGTCTGGTACCAGCGGCGGATCCCGGCGGTGATGCAGTGGATGCTGGACCGCTGGGCGGACCTGACGACCAGCGTCCACGAGACCGCGGAAGGCGCGCGCACGGTCGAGGCGCTCGGGCTGACCGGGCGGCGGATCGACGCCGCGCACGACGCGCTGGACCAGAGCATCCTCGGTGAACGCCGGATGCGGGTGCTGCAGCTGCGGTGGCTGCCGTCGCTGGAGATCAGCTACGTCGTGCCGCTGGCGGTCATGCTGCCGCTCGGGCTGCTCGCGTACACGCAGGGCTGGGCCGGGCTGGGCGAGATCACCACGATGCTGCTGTACATGCAGGCGATGGCCCCGCCGCTCAACGAGGCACTGTTCTGGCTGGAGGACCTGCAGGTCGCGGCGGCCGCGGCCCGCCGGATCCTCGGTGTCCACACCGTCGCGACGGAGGACGAGCCGAAGGTGACGGAGGTGCCGCGCGGGCGTGACATCGACGTGCACGGCGTCCGGTTCGCCTACACCGCGGACCGCGAGGTGCTGCACGGCATCGACCTGCGGGTGCCGCGCGGCGAGCGGCTGGCGATCGTCGGGCCGTCCGGCGCGGGCAAGTCGACGCTCGGCCGGCTGCTGGCCGGCATCGCGGCGCCGTCGTCGGGCTCGGTGCGCATAGGCGGCCAGGACGTCTCGGCGCTGGCCGACGACGTGCTGCGTGGCGAGGTCCTGCTGCTGACCCAGGAGCACCACGTGTTCTCCGGGACGCTGCGGCAGAACCTGGCGCTGCCGGCCCGCCGGGCGGGCGGCGACTGGACGGACGACGAGCTGGTCGCGGCCCTGGCCTCGGCGGGCGCGGCGGACTGGGTCGCGTCGCTGCCGGACGGGCTCGACACGAAGCTCGGCTCGGGCGAGTACCCGGTGCCCGCGGCGATCGCGCAGCAGCTGGCGCTGGCCCGGGTGGTCCTGGCCGACCCGCACACGCTGGTGCTCGACGAAGCGACGTCGCTGCTGGACACCGGCTCGGCGCGGGACCTGGAGAAGTCGCTGAACAGCGTGCTGGAGGGACGCACGGTGATCGCGATCGCCCACCGGCTCCACACGGCCGCGGCGGCCGACCGGGTCGCGGTGGTCGAAGGCGGCCGCATCACCGAGCTGGGCCCGCACGAGGAGCTGCTGTCGGCGGGTGGCTCGTACGCGCGCCTGGTGGCGGCGGCGAGCTAGATCCGAGGTTCGTCGACAGCGGCCCGGGGATGCGCCCCAATGTGGCGTTCGGTGCGTCCAACGCACCGAACGCCACATTGGGTGCGTTGGACGCAACC